>CAYFSO010000001.1:0-7846 GCA_964345775.1 uncultured Leptospiraceae bacterium
GGTTGACGGCCTCACTGACAGGGAATTTGATATTTTTCGTCTTCTGGGACAGGGACTTGGCACCAGGAAAATAGCAAACAAGCTGAATATCAGTGTCAATACAGTTGAAACACATCGCAGGAATATCAAGAAGAAGCTTGAACTCACAGACTCCGATGAACTTATCATGTATGCTATACGCTGGGGAATAGAATCAAGTAAATGATAATAATCATCACACAAAGCGTGATGAAACCTCACGTATTCCATTAGTATTAATACAAGTTATCCGGTAATTGTAATTAACAGAGCATACCCTGTATAGTGGTATATTATAATCTTTTTTGCCCAATAGATTAATAATCACGGCCGGAGGTATCATGCCACATGATCACAACGACCATCACCGCATGATGATCAGGGATTTCCGTAAAAGGTTTTTCATATCACTGGTTATCAGCATACCAATAATAATTCTTTCTCCCATGATCCAGGGGATTCTGGGGTTTTCATTCAGCTTCACGGGAAGCAGCTACGTATTGTTTGTTCTTTCCACTGCGATCTATTTCTATGGCGGCCGGCCTTTTCTGAGTGGTTTTACAGGTGAGGTGAAAAAACGGCAACCAGGCATGATGACGCTGATCGCACTTGCCATCAGCGTCGCGTTTATATACAGCAGCGCCGTGGTATTTGGTCTCAAAGGAAGGTACTTCTTCTGGGAGCTTGCCACCCTGATAGATGTGATGCTTCTTGGTCACTGGATAGAAATGCGATCTGTTCTGGGGGCATCAAAAGCACTTGATACGCTGGCCTCTCTCATGCCAGACAAGGCACATCTGAAAACAGGCGAAGGTACCAGGGAGATAAAAGCATCAGAAATTGAGAAAGGGAACATCCTCCTGGTAAAGCCCGGTGAGAAAATTCCCGCCGACGGGGTCATTCGAACTGGAAGCACTTCAATTGACGAATCCATGTTGACCGGAGAATCTGTGCCGGTTGAAAAAGGTGAAGACAGCCAGGTTGTTGCGGGTTCAGTCAATGGTGATAGTTCAATCGAGATTGAAGTGACGAAGGTGGGTGAAGACTCCTACCTGAACAAGGTTATCGACCTGGTACAGCGGGCACAGCAGTCAAAGTCACGCACCCAGCATTTTGCCGACCGTGCTGCCATGTGGCTGACCATCATTGCCCTTACCGCCGGCGTGATTACACTAGTGTCATGGCTGGCTGCCGGCAAAGAACTGGTGTTTGCCATTGAGAGAATGGCAACCGTAATGATCATCACATGTCCCCATGCCCTTGGTCTTGCCATTCCACTGGTAGCAGCGGTTTCAACATCCCTTTCCGCGAAAAATGGGCTTTTAATTAGAAACCGTACAGCATTTGAAAACTCACGTTTTATCAGTGTGATAGTGTTTGACAAGACAGGCACACTTACCACCGGGTCTTTTGGAGTAACCGGTGTACATACTCTGCAAGAGTCATACGATGATGATACTGTTCTTGCCCTTGCGGCATCACTCGAGCAGAACTCAGGCCATCCCATAGCAAGAGGCATAGTAACAGAAGCACAGAAACGAAACCTTTCGTTGACAAAACCCGGAAATTTCAACGCCATCAAGGGAAAAGGTATCAGCGGCACTGTTAACGGAAAGAAAATTGTGGTAGCGAGCCCGGGGTACCTTGAGGAACACAGCATTGATATACCTGAAATATCACCAGGGGTTGCCGCGACAACAGTGTACCTGCTTGAAGATGATACGTTAATTGGCGCTATCAGTCTCTCAGACACCATACGTAAAGAATCCTATGATGCCATACGTCAGCTTCAGGATGAAGGAATACTCTGCTACATGCTCACCGGTGATAACGAGGCAACCGCGAAGGCTGTTTCTGATGAATTAAACCTTGATGGATATTTCGCCGAAGTGCTGCCCGATCAAAAAGAGAAAAAAATAATTGAAATACAGAACCAAAACGAATTTGTTGCCATGACCGGTGACGGCATCAATGACGCTCCCGCCCTTGCCAGGGCTGACGTGGGTATCGCCATCGGTTCAGGAACCGACGTGGCCGCTGAAACAGCTGACATCATTCTTGTAGAAAGCAATCCAATGGACGTTACCACCCTCATCCTTTTTGGAACTGCAACATATAAAAAAATGGCGCAAAACCTTTTCTGGGCCACCGGCTATAACATGTTTGCCATACCACTTGCAGCGGGTGTATTATATTACCAGGGAATAGTGATATCTCCGGCACTTGGTGCTGTGCTCATGTCACTGAGTACTGTAATCGTAGCCATTAACGCGAGACTGCTTCGTATAAAGAGGTAACTATGCCTTCAGATTCCGATTATCTAAAGGACCTCATCGATTCATACAGAAATTATTCTGTTGAATATTATAAAAATTATACCAACCATCTGCCAATGGCTATCTGTGCTCTTCAGCGAATGGGGGCGGACAGGAACAGGCTGATGGAATTCTGCGCGGAATATGCCAGGAGACTGAGTGGACGAATACAGAGCAACACGGTAATTGATCAAGGAAACTGGAAAGACAAGAGGGGCCAGCATCGCTTTTTTGATGCCTATACCCGGTTTTTCAGGTCTGAAGAGAAACGCCTGGGAACCCGGGCCATGGTTGAAACGTACATGAATGATTTAATGGAGGGGATTGGTTCAGCCGCCTTTCATGCCCTCATCAAGCTTGCATATGGTATAATGATGGAGGATAGTGAAGAGATAATTGAATCTATGGCATACTACGCCATCAGTTATTTGCCCCTTGGTGAAATTAATATCAACAACCCTGAGTACGATAATCCGGTTGATGCCTTACGCAACCTGCAAGAAAAAACAAGCTGGCAAGATCATACAGCTGAAGGCAGTAACATAGATGAAAAGATTCACAAAGTGGTTATCGACCCTGATTTTAACAGGTACCTGGAAATCCCCCCAAAAAACCATGAGAGTTTCATTAATGATATCGCAATGGCTACGCGAAACATATTTATAAACAGTTTTAACTTCACGTCTCTTCACATGGTAACAGGAACTCATGCCCTCAGGATTGTGTTACCATATATACACAGTGAATACCATCCCATTGCCATGAACCAGTTCTGGAAAACAGCAGCAGCAGCCTATCTCAGCATAGGAGCTCCCCCGGTAGAACTACAGAAAAATAATGCATCTACATCAGGCATGAACTGGGATGAAATTTTCAGGAGGGCAATACCCTCAAATGACGCACATGTAATAAAGATCACATTTACATGCCACGAAGAAGAAAAAGAATACAATGATCCGCTGTACAGGTACATCGCAGAAAGGGAAGTACGTTCATTCACCTGAGAGCATCAACAACAGTGAACTTTCACTACATGGCTTTCAACCACATAACCTGGTAAGGTTCCATGGTGAAGGTTAGATTATTGATGAAATTTTGAAGGAGTTTTTGAAATTGTCATCCCGCATGTCTCCCTGTAAATACAAGTACCGCTATAGTATCTCAAAACCGATGAGCACTATATCATCTTCAAAAGGAACTTCTCCCTTGTACTTGCTTACCTCTGACATGAACACATCCACTGAATCGCGAATAGAATCTTTAATGGAAGACTGAATCAATTCCTTCAGTCGATCATAGCCAAGGGCTTTCTTATTGCTGTCAATGGTCTCGGGTATACCATCGGTGTAAAGAAATATCCTGTCCCCCTTCTCAAGCAGTACATCCATCTGGCCATATTGCAAATTGTGAAACATACCCAGAATAGTACCGTGGGTGTTCACATATTCAACAGCACCGGTTGCCTGCCGCCATACAAGGGGATGGGGGTGACCCGCGGATGCGAAAGTAAAACGGGTTTGCCCATTGCTGCCTTTCTGAAACACACCGTAAATGGCGGTAAGAAAACTCATTGGCATATTTCCAATAAGTTCTGAATTCAACGAAGTAATATAATCACCCGGGGTAAGGGCGTAATTTCGGCACTTCCGGTCAGTAGTAGCCTTAAGAAGGGACAGGTACAGGGCGGCAGATACACCATGACCGGTCACATCACCAATAAAAACACCGGTTCCTCCTTCGCTAAGGGGTGTGATGGAATAATAATCACCCCCTATGGCATCAAGAGGAATATATTTCAATGCGGTATCAATTCCTTCGATATCACCAATTTCACTCTGAACCAGTGAACGCTGAATCATCTGGGCCGCCTTGAGATCTTTCTCTATGATGTCATTTCTCTCCCGAAGTATCCGTTCGCTTTCCATAAGGGCATCACGGGTTTTTTGTATATCGGTAATATCAAGAAAATTCTCGATGATCAGGTCACCGGCGGCATTTTGCATTCTCCTGGCACTTTTAAGAATCGGTATCAAATGACCGTCACGATGCCGGACAGCCGTTTCGTCATTGTCAATACTCGCTTTTCCAAGGTCGAAAATCGGACATTTATGGGGTCCCTTGGGACAGATAATCGAGCATTCCTCACCAACCAGTTCCTCGTAACTGTACCCTGTCAACACACAGGTAAGATCGTTTACGTCCTGAATAATATAATCACTGTCTACCACAAAACTTCCGCCGGGAAGATTACCATACAGGCCTCTCCATTTTGATTCACTTTCTTTCAGTTCATTTTCAATGATCTTTCTGCGGGTGATGTCACGGGCCACCCCCATTCTTCCTATGGGCTCATCATTCTCGTTGTACAGTGGTTTTACATGAAGTTCGGTTTGTGCTACCCTTCCGGGGAGGGGAAACTCGATTTCATAAATACTGTTTTGACCTTTTTGCAGATTTTCATCAAAATAGTGCCTGGCCCGGGCAACCTGTTCATCACTGAGAAATTCCGAATAATGATGGCCGATAACATTTTGTACCGATATCCCGGTATATTCTTCAAAGCGGGAGCTCATATAGGTAAAATAACCATCATTGTCTAACACGTAAATAACATCCGGGGTAGTTTCGATCAGCAATCGTTCCCATTTTTCCTGTTCCCGTAATTTCTTTTCCGACCGTTTTCGGTCATCAATATCCCTGGTAATCCCGAGGATCCCAATGGCTTCACCTTCTTCACGTATAAAGGACATCTTAACTTCGGTCCAGTAGGTATACCCTTCCTTGTGGTAATATTCTACCTCAACTGTCCTGAAACGTTGTGGATCAGCAGCACCCTTTTGTTCCAGTTCTATTTCCTCAACATGAAGAGCCAGCATTCGCTGAAGGCTTTCAGTAGTGATCATCTCATCAACAGACATGTTGAGTGATTCTTCAGCGGTAAATCCGCTCATTCGCTCCCGTGAAGGGCTGATATATACGGGATTAAGATCCATGTCCAGCACCCATATTACATCAGATACATTTTCGGCAAGCAGCCTGTACAGGTTTTCAATATTGCTAAGCTTTTGTTGTATATAAGACTTTCCTGTATTCAACTGTGAAACCTTTCTCTACCCGTAAGTTAATCACAAAACAATTGTAACAATTATATGCCTGGTCATACTATAACAGTATAGCATAAGAATGCAATATTTTTTGGTTTACTTTGAAACAGATATAGAATTAATGTAAATATTCTATAAAATACAGGAAATTTTATGATCGAATGTCGTGATTTTACATTTTCGTTAATAAGTGACAAGACGCTGGAAGTGGAACTGTATCGCTACCTTGAATACGTTACCAGCGCCAGTGCCCCATCGGCTGTGCGTAAAAGCATACACAGGGCAATAATTGATTTTACGGGTTACACAAAACCTGATTGCACATGCAAAACAACAGAGATAGTGTCCGTTACAGAAGATCAGATCAATACTACTGAAAACCTGAACATACACAGCCAGCTACTGGCTTCCATGGCATCCCGCACTACCAGCCCTTCGTATATAACCGCCTATGCCATAACCCTTGGACCGGGAATTGATGATATAATTGCCGAACGGCAGAAAGATTCAATGCTTGACGCATACATAACCGACGCGGCGGGTTCTGTAGTGATAGAACATTACATCAGAAAGCTTCATGAATATCTTGCGGATGAGTACAAGAAGAAAGGTTTTTTGATAACAGAACGTTACAGCCCGGGATATTGTGACTGGGATATCAGGGAAGGACAGAAAGAACTATTCGAATTTTTAAATCCCGAGGAGATCGGAGTCCACATTCTTCCATCATCTGCAATGATGCCGCAAAAATCGGTAACATCCATGTTAATCGCCGCGAAAAAGGTTCCCTGTAAAACCCCGTGTCCCTTCTGCAATTACACGGAATGCTCACACAGAAAAATACTGGATTAATGTTCTTCAATGGACAGCTTCAGGGCACTGGCAGCGTCTTTCCAGGGCTGGTGCTCTTTCCATTGGGGGGTCCATTCACCGGGCATTACAAGGCTCAGTCCCGCCATGTCGCCAAGGTATCCTTCAAGCTCTGACATGCGAAATTCCGTGTCCCTGCTCAATGCGTGGAAAGACCTGTAAAACTCCTCTTTCACCATGGGCATAACAATATCATCGTCTTTCATGATGCTGCCCCCCAGCACGAATACCTTCGTGTCAAGAAGGGCGTTGATGGAGGCAAGACCCCGGGCAAAGTTGCGGGCGGCCCTTTTGACGATCTCCACTGCCCTTTCGTCTCCCTGCCGGTACAGCTGAAAGACGTCCTTTGCCGATCTGCCTTCACCATAATCCCGGGCAATGGCGGTACCCGAGGTGAGGGCTTCCATGTCACCGTAGTTGCCGCAGCCGCACTGCGGGCCATCCTCGGCTATGTATATATGTCCCAGGTGGGGAGCATTCCCGTGTTTTCCCTTGATGAGCACACCGTCAACGTAAGCCCCCGCGCCAATACCGGTACTCCAGGTAACATATACCATGTTCTTCTCGCCTTCTCCCGCACCGAATGTGTGTTCGGCCACTGCCGCCGAGACCCCGTCGTTCTCTATCTTCACGGTACCATAGTACCCGTTCAGCTCTTCTTCCAGTGGTATACCCGTCCAGTCATTGGGAGGACGGTTTTCCCGGTGTTCTGCCAGTCCGCCGCACAGGTTGGGCGCCACCACCAGGCGGTTCTCTCCGCGCACCTTGAAGGGGCTGCAGGTACTCACCCCTATGGTATCGATCTGAGACGGGTCAATTCCCGCCTCTTCACACGCTCGTTCCACCAGGTATTTCACCTGTCTGGGGATAGTTTTCACGTCCCCCTCTTTACGGGTTGGCTGGTATACCTTGCCGGTAAACCCTTCACGGTTGGCAATGCTTGCCGTGACCTTGGTGCCCCCGATGTCAACTGCTGCCAGGTATTTCATGTGCAATCTATTCCTTTATATTACCACGCACTGCCCTGGTGGTAGCGTATATGCCCCCCCTGGGTGTCCACTGGATCTCCAGGGTAAGCCATTCGGGCTTGATGGCGTCAAACAAGTCACCGGCCATCACGTCTGTCACGTATTCCTGCCAGATGAGCTTGTTGCGCCACGCGCCCAGGTACTCCCGCATGGACTTGCTTTCCAGTATATGTTCTGCGGGCTTGTACCGCAACACCAGCTCACCCTGGTCATGCCGCTCAGAAACCGGGCACAGGCTCTGGAACTCCGGGTACCGCCACTGGATCACCGGCCTGTGGTCACGGGCGGGAATAGTATCGAAGGTATATCCTTCTACCTTCTCGATTCGGGCTTCTTCGGCCCTGGAATAATCAGTCATGTGCTTCTCCTTCTTTTAACGGGTATATTCCTATAAACATACTGACCTGCGTGTCAATACTTTTAATCCTAACATGGCCACGGAGACACCGAGACGCAGAGAGTCCGGGTAATATCTTGAATAATCAAAATATTATTTTTATCCAATTATTTC
>CAYFSO010000001.1:7946-11164 GCA_964345775.1 uncultured Leptospiraceae bacterium
TTTTACATAATTATAACATACAGTTTTGCTTTAACAAGCACGGTGACACCCCCTGATGATTGCATTAGAAAAAATATATCTTTTTAAAACCAGCAATGATCGAAAACGTATATATATTAAAAATACCTGACAATAAACAAAACGCTCCGGGGCTCAGTGTCTCTGTGGCAATACTTTTAATCCTAATATGGCCACGGAGACACCGAGACGCGGAGAGTCCGGGTAATATCTTGAATAATCAAAATATTATTTTTATCCAATTATTTCACTTCATTTTAATAAAGATGTCTTTTACATAATTATAACATACAGTTTTGCTTTAACAAGCACGGTGACACCCCCTGGTGATTGCATTAGAAAAAACATATCTTTTAAAAACCAGCAATGATCGAAAACGTATATATATTAAAAATACCTGACAACAAACAAAACGCTCCGGGTCTCAGTGTCTCTGTGGCAACCAAAAAAATCAGTCCAGTTGGTTTACACTTTTTTGTTTTTTGTCACTTTTTCTCGTTGACAGGGACTTCTTATGATATCATGTGTCACTCATAAAAAGTTTGACCAGTTGGTTTAATTTTTAAGGAGGAAGCATGAAACTAAAACAACTAACACTGCTTACAGCATCACTTATAATGATACTGGGAAGCGTGTCCTGTTATTCCGACAGAGATTCCCATTACGGGGCAAAAACCTATAAAGTAGGACATTCTACCAGGTTTGACAGCGTGGTACACACGGCTGATGGCGGCTTCGTTACCGCTGGAACAGCCAACCAGGCTGAAAACGGTTACATAGAAGGTTCTGGGATCGATTCCAATGCTTCATGCAGTATCTATTCTACCGGCACTACTGCACTTTCCTCAACTCCTGCTGCGGAAGAAATGACTGCAACTGTAATCAATACCAGTGGACAGGTGAGAAATACCAGTGCCGAAATAAAATTCTACTAAACACGTGACATTACATACGGCAGCAGCTGTATTGTAATACCCCCATACTCCTATACTGCAATGCAGTATGCGGGGACTGCTTTAAAGGGCAGTCCCCGTCTTTTATCATTAATCTGGTGCCAGGTATCCCGGTTTTGATTTATAATTCTAAACCCAAATTTTCCAGGCTGCATCATTCTTAGTTGACAACCATCACCACCGGATACAATATATTGTTTGTATGCTTATACTTTTATTCATTATGATCAAAAAAATAAAATATATGTATGGTATCGCTTGCTGTACCACTTGATAATCTAAGGAGATGCGTCATGCAGGAAATTACTGGAACCAGTAACAGGATACTGGAGGTGGACCTCTCCACCAAATCATTCAGCGTATTCGAAGTACCCGAAAAAGACCGTGAATTATACCTTGGCGGCAAGGGTCTTGGTTTAAAACTATTCTACGACAGGGTGGCCCCCGGCATCGATCCGCTGGGTGAAAAGAACGCTCTCATATTCACCATGGGAGTATTCATGGGAACCGGCGCACCCTGTGCCGGCCGATTCGCGGCAGTCTGCAAGTCACCCCTGACAGGTATCATGGGTACCGCCTCTTCAGGTGGTCCTTTCGGAATGGCCCTGAAAACATCAGGCTGGGACGGCATCATTATCACGGGAAAGGCAAAATCCCCAACCTACCTGTATATCGATTCTGACGGGGTACAGTTTAAAGCCGCTAAGGCCATATGGGGCAAGGATACACAGGAAGCCCAGAAGGCACTTGATAAAGAAGGAACAGGGTCACTGGCTATCGGTCCCGCGGGAGAGAACCTTGTACGGTACGCGAACATATGTTCGGGCCACCGGTTTTTGGGACGATGCGGCATGGGTGCGGTTATGGGCTCAAAAAACCTTAAGGGAGTAGTGGCAAAAGGAAAGGAATACAAGATCCTTCCCGTCAACAAGAAGAAATTTGATAAAGCACGTAAAAAGACACTGGCCTATATTAACAGGAATGACATCACCGCCGGGTCATACCGGAATTTCGGCACCAACGCCAACGTGAACCTCTGTAACGCGGGCGGACTGCTTCCGGTACGCAATTATACCGGCGGTTCACACGGTGAAGCCCACAAGATATCCGGCGAAGAGATGGCCGAACGGTTCAACACGAAATACTCAACCTGTAAACCATGTGCCATACTCTGCGGACACAAGGGCACCTTTGAAGACGGAATGAAGCAGATACCCGAATACGAGACCGTCGGCATATTCGGCTCCAACCTGGAAATATTTGACCCGGTAACCATAACCGACTGGAACGAGCTCTGCACAAAATACGGGATGGATACCATCTCTGCCGGGAATACCATTGCCTGGGCAATGGAAGCCACCGAGAAAGGGTTGATCCAGTCAAACCTGAAGTTCGGTTCTACAAAAGGGGTAGAAAAAATATTAAAGGATATTACGTACCAGAAGGGACTTGGAAAGGACCTTGCACTTGGCACCCGCCATTGCGCGAAGGAATACGGCGGCCATGATTTTGCCATGAACGTAAAGGGCCTGGAACTTGCCGCGTATGACCCGCGGGGTGCGTGGGGACAGGCACTCTCATATGCCGTGGCCAACAGGGGCGGATGTCACCTTTCAACAGCAAGTTTTGCCGTTGAGGTCTTCTTGAACATGCATAAACCCTTCACCAGGAAAGGGAAAGGGCAAATGACAAAGTTCCTTGAAGACGTAACATGCGCCGTGAACTCAATGCACATATGCCAGTTCACCGCCTTCGCCGTTGAGCTTGAACCTTTCGTGGTAAAATATACCCCTACCCCGCTTTTGAACGTGATGGTAACCAACCTCAACCCCATAGCAACCAAGTTCATGGACGTGAGCCTCTGGCCGGAAATGTGGTCGGGGATAATGGGGAAAAGGCTTGGCATGTTCAAGTGGATCAAGGCAGGCACAAGGATTCACGTACTTGAACGATACATGAATACCCTGGAGGGAATATCCCGGAAGGACGATACCCTGCCGGAACGTTTTCTTTCAGAGGGCAGGAACTGCGACCCGAAAAACAGGACCGTTCCCCTGGACGACCTGCTGGACAGCTATTACAGGGCCAGGGGATTTGATAAGAACGGGATCCCAACAGACAGGCTTATGAAAAAACTGAAGATCGAAAAGAAGGCAGTATAGCCATCCTGAACGGAGGAATATATGGACTACAACAGGTATCCCGAGATACACCCGGGCGGCAAGCCCTTCAAAAAGATATACCTTG
>CAYFSO010000001.1:11264-100395 GCA_964345775.1 uncultured Leptospiraceae bacterium
TCGCGGTATACGCCCGCACCTTCCTGGGGGTATAGCATGACATATATGGTATGTACAAATACAACGAGAGAGGTATAAACATGCAGTCATCAGGTTATTATCGTTTTTACAGCCATTCCAAGATCCTTTCCGGGAAAAAGGCGATGGAGCACATCCCCTTTGAACTGGAAAGCCTCAATTCCCGGAAACCGCTGGTGATCACCAGCAGGGCTGTAACCGACAGGGGACTGACAAAAAAATTTATTAAGGCAATGAAGGCATCCGGAATGGTTATCGGGGCACTGTATGACGATGCCCCTTCATACTCCGGGTCAACCATTATCAACGAACTTGCAAAACTGCACAGGCACAGGGGATGTGATTCGGTCATAGCCATGGGTGCCGGTCCGGTTGCAGACATAGCAAAAGGTGTAAACCTGCTTGCAACATTTAAAGAAGAAAACATTCTTATTTTCAGGGACAGGACAATCAGCCAGCACCTCAATCCGCTGGTAATGATCCCCGCAGGAGGACAGCTTGGCGGCGAGATGTCCAGCATGGCTCATATCGAATCATTTGTGCTGCCATCAGATCACCTGTTCCCTGACGTGGTTGTCCTCGATGACAGGATGACACGTCCAGGTTCTTCGGAGGCGGCCGTTAATTCAGCCATGGCATCACTGACCCATGCCATCGAGGCCAGTGCTTTTCCGCATAACGATCCCATAAATGACGCGTATGCGCATGCCACCATACAGTTCGTCTATGAGAATTTACTGAAGTCGGCAAAACGACCCAACAACAGGGCTGCCGGACTGGCACTTGCAAATGCATCTGCCAGCGGAGATGTCTGCCTGTCCAATTCCCCGGCAGGACTGGTAAAACTCCTGGCAAATGCCATTTACGAAGAGACGGGAATACCTCACGGCATCAGCATGGGGATCATCCTGCCCTATCACCTGCAGTTGAAGCTCGATTCCCGGAAGAAGGTCCGGGAGGAGCTTTTGATGGCAATGACCGGTATTGACGAATACGCGCAGACGCCGGCAAAGGAACGGTCGTCACGTGCGGTTCAACTGCTCTGGAAGCTCCAGGATGATCTTTCCAGAATATTGCCACGGTCATTCAAGGAACTTAACGTGCCGGGGTACAAGTTGAAATCAATCGCTGAGCGTGCGGCACTGCTCAGCGAGAAACGCTACAAGCCCACCGAGGCATTGAAGCTTCTCACCCAGGCGTGGGAAGGACGGGCATAATGACAGGAGCAAACGGAGGAATATATGGACTATAACAGGTATCCCGAGATACACCCGGGCGGCAAGCCCTTCAAAAAGATATACCTTGCCATTATGCTCTGGGTGGTGGGACGGGCCATGCAGGCAGCCGGCCGCACCGACAGGGAGCTGAAAGAGGAATTCGCCGCACTGCGTGATGACTTCCTCCTCAAGCTCTGGGTTCTTCCCGCCGGCCCCGCCATGCTGGTAGGCAGGGACGACAAGGGACGGGTGAAGTACTTCGGCTGGAAAGAACAGGGCAAAAAGCCAACCCTGACCATGAGCGTGAAGAACATCGAGGCGGCCATGCTGCTTTTCACCTTCCAGGAGTCAACCACCATCGCCACTGCCCGTGAACGGCTGGTGGTAGACGGGGATCTTCCCGATGCCTGCGCGGTGGTACGGGTGCTGAACACGGTGGAAACCTACCTGCTGCCAAAGGTCATCGCGAAACTGGCGGTGAAACGCTACCCAAAATGGTCGCAGATGAATCCCTTCAGGAAACATTTTGGCAGAATCGCGGTATACGCCCGCACCTTCCTGGGGGTATAGCATGACATATATGGTATGTATAAATACAACGAGAGAGGTATAAACATGCAGTTACCAGGTTATTATGAATTCTGTTCACGCGTGAAGATGATATCAGGGCACAAGGCCCTTGAAGAAATACCCGAAGCCCTTCTTAACCTGAAGGCAGAGAAACCCCTGATCATCACCGACAAGGGGGTTGCCGGTGCAGGCCTTATCAAACAGGTTACTGCCGCAATGAACAAGGCAAAGAAGACATCAAAGGTGAAAGTAGGAGCAACCTACGACGATGTACCGCCCGATTCAGACATAAAGGTGGTAAACGAGGTAGCAAAGCTCTACAAGAGCAAGAAGTGCGACTCCATTATCGCCGTAGGAGGCGGTTCTGTTCTTGATACTGCAAAAGGTGTGAACATCGTTGTGTCAGAAAATGCTTCAGATCTCATGCAGTATGCCGGGTACGGTGCCATAAAGAGAAAGCTGAACCCGGTTATTGCCATCCCCACCACTTCTGGCACCGGTTCCGAGATGACACTTGCGGCAGTTATCGCCGATCATTCCAATAACATCAAGATGGTATTCGGGTCATATTTCCTTCTTCCTGATTATGCCATCATAGATTCAAGAATGACAAAGACACTGCCGGCATCCATTACCGCATTTACCGCCATGGACGCACTCACCCATGCCATCGAGGCATATACGTGCCTTGCCAAGAACCCGTTGAGTGACACAATGGCCATGTCCGCCATACAGCTCATCACCCATAACGTGGTGAACGTGGTGAAAAAGCCCAATGACATGGAGGGCAGACTTGCCCTTGCTAACGCGTCTGCAATGGCAGGTATAGCCTTTTCCAACTCCATGGTAGGAATGGTGCATACCCTTGGCCATGCAACCGGTGGCGTGTGTAACGTACCCCATGGCATATGCATGAACATACTGCTTCCTTACGGCCTGGAGTACAACATGCACAAAACCGGTAAATACACTGGCGAACTGCTCTACCCCATGGCCGGGGAAGAGGTATATAACAGTACCCCGGAAAAAGAACGACCTGTAAAAACCGTTGAACATGTGCGAAAGCTCATACAGGATTTGCACGATGCAACTGACGGGAAACATCCAAGGTGGTTCAAGGAAGTATATGACAGGGACGGGAACCAGATGGTACCCCGCGAGAAACTGCCGGATATCGCACGTACAGGAATGAGCGACGCCTCCCAGTTCTATAACCCCGAAGACCTCGATTACAACGATTTACTCTGGGTGATGGAGAACGCCTGGGAAGGAACACCACTGGACAGAAAGAAAGTCAAGAAAGGCTGACATTCAACAGACAGCATTCATGGCATGCCGCTTCCCGGCATGCCATGTCACCATTTCCCCTCCATTATCAACTCCACGCCTCAAGTAATTATTTGTAGCTTCTCAAAACCAGAGTGCCGCCCCGCCTTCGGCGGGGCGGCACTCTGGTTTTTTCAGTAGTTAGCAGCAAAAGCATTTATTGTGCCCCCTGAAAATGAGAAGCGCGGTAGAACTCAGCTATAACAGCATTGGACTTACAGACCACAGCCGGAAAAAAATGGACCATTCCCGGTCACTTGCCCATTCACTGGAGAACCTCACGGACCAGATCGTGACATTGAAACAGGTTATGGAATAACCCGGTTATTACTCCTTCAACGGCTCAAGCGTATATTCGTTTTCAGCATGCTCCTTGATCATTTTATCACTGAACCACCAGTATACCTTTTCACCGCTCATAAAGGCATCGGCCTGGTCTTTAAAATGCGGGTCAAATATCCTGCCGCTTGTACCCGCAGAAAGCACAGACAGCACCCTGTCATTATCGGCAAAATCAACCACCATGCGCATTGCGGCAGAAACCGTTACCTGGTAGGGATCGGTAAACTTGTAAATGGCCCGGTACAGTGTCTCACCTGAGCCATCCATGGGATACGGGCCCTCCCCAATTATGTACTTGAGGGCACCCTCCCGCATGATGGCACTTACGAACCCCTTTTGATGCAGGTCTCCCCACACGTATTGCCCGGGATCGGATCCGTACTCATCAAGCACCTGGCGTGCAGAGGCAAGTATAATGTCTTCCATCCGTTCTGTCTTTTCCGTTGTTGTATCATCAAACCAGACCGAACTGCCCGAGAGCACCATTTCCTCAAACCTGTTCTGCCAGAAATACCATGAATCCAGCATGGTGCCTGTCAGTTCTTCACCAAGCTCGTCCCTGAATGTATTCATGGCCATATTCCTGTATACTGCCTGCATTACTGCCGGGGCGGCGGTATCTTTCCTGTCAAGGAAGTCCCAGCTTTTCAGTATCTCACCCATCTGCTTTGTATCTTTCTGTTCAAGAAGAACCCTGCTTATAACAGGTGCCAGCTTTTCGGCCAGCTTGTTCTTGATATCACGCTGAAATGCCCATGAATCATCGGCACTTATTTTTTCCTTTGAACCAAACAGTTCCATCATTCGTGCATACCTGTAATACGATGCGAAATAGGATGACACGTAATAGGGATAACCGGAGAACACCGTATTGTGATTGGAAGTACCAACCCAGCCTTTATCGGGGTTGGTCCATGATGGCATTTTGTTACAGGGTATCCATCCGGTCCAGTTGTCCTTCCCGTCCTTCACCACGTACGGAACCGTACTTTCACCCTGTGAACGTATGGGAAGTCGACCGGTTGTATGCCAGGCAATGTTTCCATCGGCATCGGCGTACACAAAGTTCAGCATGACCATGGTAACCTTGCCCAGCTCCTTTTCAACGTCAAAGACGTTCTTACAATTGACCAGATCTTCAAGGCCTGTAACCGGGCTCATGGTCTCGAAAGGAGACCATCTTACCGTGATGACCCTGTCGGTTTTAAGAGCGGGCATTACATTCGATATTACCGGTCCGCGCTTTGTCAGCCTGATGGTTATCTCTTCTTCACGAAATCCCTTCTCCGCATCACCATCTTTTATTTTCAGGGTTTCGGTAATTGTCTCAAACGGGATTGAGCGGGATCCCTCCATGTACCTGTTCTCGTTTTTCGGATCCACCGTCTCAATGTAGAGGTCCTGTGCGTCACCGTATGAATTGGTGATCCCAAAGGCAACATGTTCGGTTCTTCCAATGATCATGCCGGGCATTCCCGGGATAATGGCCCCAACCGCCCTGAACTCCGGGGTGATAAGGCCCATGGGATACATGGGGCCGGGGATCATGGTTGTTTCCAGGTGCGGGTCGTTGCACAGCATGGCCTTCCCGCTTTCTGTTCTTGAGGGCGATATGGCCCAGTTGTTGCTTCCCACTTCAAGCGTGAAAGGATCTTTCAACATGGCCATCAGTTGCTCATCTTTCGAAAGGTCTATACCAATTGCTTCAAGGTTATCCAATGCGGGCCGCCTGGTATTATTTGCAAGTGATGCTCCATCCTCGGGATTGGTGTTTATGGGAAATATCTCCCGTGCCTTTGCCGGGCCAACCTTTTCCACCAGCATCTGCGCCACCATCTCGGTGTCAATATTGGCCGCGGTGCTCCACCCCATGTAATAGAGTATTGAGAGGATATCGTCAATTTCCCATTTCGATGGCTGTATTCCCGCCAGGCTGAACTCCACGTGATGGTTATCTTTCTGGTTTTCAATGTACTGGTTTACCCCATCCGCATATGCCTGGAAGAATGCCCTGCTTTTGTGGCTCAATATCTTCGCGTGTTTTTTCGCATTCCTGTGAAAACCAAGGGTTCGCATTCGTGTATCCAGGCCCTTCGCCTGTTCACCTGCCAGTTCACAGATACGTCCCTGGGCAAACATGCGGGTCAATTCCATCTGGAACAGCCTGTCCTGTGCGCTAATGAACCCCTGTGCAAGAATGGCATCATGAAGATCATCCGCGTAAACATACGCCATTCCCTTCTCGTCCCGCACAACTTCAATTTTGCCATGCAGGCCATCGACAGAAATCGTACCGTCATCCTGGTAATTGTTCACGGTGTGTACAAGTATCAGTATTCCAATAATTATAACAGCAAGCACCATACCGGCAATCTTTGCAATCTTCATCTCAAACCTCCATATTAGTGAACGGCATTCAGCATCTTTACATGAGTACCGGTATTAATCAAGAACAAAGCGGAATCTTAACACATTTAAGAAGAATTAGATTGACTGACAGCATCAGCGGGCGTATACTACAGTATAAAGTCAAATGAACATATACATAGTTGATCCTACTGGAGAGATGTGTACAGGATGGAAACACCGTCAATACTCATCGTTGAAGACGAGGCCATAGTAGCCCTTGATATACGAAAAAGTCTCGAAAGCCTCGGGTACAACATAGCCGGCATGGCTTCTTCAGGTGAAGAAGCCATGGATATCGCCCGTGATACCAGGCCCCATCTTGTGATAATGGATATTGTTCTGCCCGGGAAGATGGACGGTATTGAAACCGCAAGCCAGATACATGCCGAGATAGACTGTCCCATTATATACTTAACCGCCCACTCTGACAGGGCAACAGTGGAGCGGGCCACCGAGACCATGCAGTATGGCTACCTGGTCAAACCCATCACCACCAACGAGTTGTACTCCGCCATTGAGACCACCCTGCAGCGCAGGAAACTTGAATTACAGATACGTGACAGCGAAGAGAAGTATCGAATAACACTTAATTCAATCATGGACGCCGTCATAACAACCGATATCGACGGAAAGATCATCAGGATGAACCCGGCAGCCGAAAAGCTGTCAGGCTGGCCAGGGGACGAGGCACTGGGCCGTGATGTCTCTACTGTCATTGATATATTTGACGCAGAAACCAGGGAAAAAAACCAGCATCCCAGCTTCCGCATTCTTCAGGAAGGGCAGAGCATACGGTTTGACCGTCACATGGTACTACAGTCCCGGGACAACACTGAAAGAAGAATATCCTGTAATGGCGCCCCCCTGAGGTATTCAGACGAAGATGTATCAGGTGCGGTACTGGTGCTGCAGGATATAACCGAAAAGTTCAAGCTTGAGAATGAACTGCGCCAGTCACAGAAAATGGAGTCCATCGGACGCCTTGCAGGCGGTGTGGCGCATGATTTCAACAATATTCTTACCACCATTATCGGGTACGCAGATCTTGGGCTCAAGGAGCTGGATGAAGACAACCCGCTGTACGAGATGATGAAAGAGATCGGCTCCGCGGGGAAACGCGGTTCCTCGCTCACCCAGCAGCTGCTTTCCATCAGCCGCAAACAGGTACTTACCCTGCAGCCTCTTCCTGTCAATGATGTAATCACGGGGATGGAAAAGATGCTCCACCGCCTCATAGGGGAGGACGTGGAACTGAGCATTCGCCTCGACCCCCTCAATACGTGCATCAGGGCCGACCATTCGCAGATCATACAGGTACTCATGAATCTCTGCATCAACGCGCGTGACGCCATGCCCGACGGCGGCATAATAATCATCGAAACCAATACCATGCTGATCGATGATACGTATACCCAGCATCACCCCTTTATTAAGCCGGGAGAATACGCTATGCTTACTGTCAGCGATAACGGCGTGGGGATGGACGAGGAGACACAGAGTCACATCTTTGAACCCTTTTACACCACAAAGGAAAAGGGGAAGGGAACAGGCCTGGGCCTTTCAACCGTGTACGGGATAATCAAGCAGCATAATGGTAATATTCTTGTTTACAGTGAACCGGGTAAAGGTACTACCTTCAGGATATACCTTCCATCTATCGAGGAACGGATGGATCGGGAAAAACCCGTACCCAGGGAATTGCAGGAGCAGCTCAACTTAAATGGATCCATCCTTGTTGTTGAAGACAATGATGAATTGAGAAAGGTTGCTTCAAGCATATTGAAACGGTACGGTTTTACCGTGATGGATGCCGGAAGGGTAGACGAGGCAATAGAGATCGCACAAAAAGAAGAAGGGAATATTGACCTGCTCCTTACTGACGTGGTAATGCCCGGCATGAACGGTAAAGAATTGTACGAAGAAATTCAGGATTGCCAGCCACATATGAAAGTATTGTACATGTCCGGATATACCGAAGACATCATATCCAGCCATGGCATATTACAAGAGGGGATCAATTTCATCCAGAAACCATTTACCGTACATGGTCTTGTGCAAAAGATACACAAAGTTATGGAAAGCGGCGCATCGGGCTAAGACCCCGTCTTCCATCTCCAGTCTACACCCTTCTTATCAAGGTACCATTCGAATTGCCTCACGGTTGAGAAGTATTTTTTATATGGAGAGTCGTAGTACTCACAGTCTCCCTCCTCTTCACCGTGTGTCTTGCAGATTTTGGGCCTTGTTTTGCTTTTATGTATTGAACATAAACCGTTAGCATCAAGTTTTTCGCAGGGTGACCTGAATTCCACGTACCACTTGTTATCATGTTCGATGAACACGTTCACGTTCTCATGTAACAGGTACCATCGTATATGATCATACTGTGTTTTCGTGGCGGGCCGGTCTATTTCAATGGCCACATACCTGCAGCAGCTTCCGCCACATGCGAAACAATCCGGGGGTTTTTTTTCGGTTTCCATGTAAAACACGGTAATCTGGCAGTTTTTGCTGTCAAACGTAAATTGCGGAAAAATATTTTCGTTTGACATGATAATCTATTGCAATTATGACGATATAATATAGTATAGAATAGAAAATATATTACAAAGCGATTGAGATGTTAGTGAGCAAAGATCAACATGATCCGGCAGTATTGATAAAAAGACCCGGTATCGGTGTCATAGCACTTGTTGCCGTGACCATGCTCCTGGTTCAATGCGGCACCACAAGGGTTTCACGGGACTTCGGAAGCGATGGCAGGCTGAAAGAGGTGAAAGTATTCCAGGGTGACAACCCTGTTTCACGGTATGAGCTGAGCTATGACAAAAAGGATCGGCTTACCCGAATCGATCATTATACGGGTACCCGGGAAGATCCCCATGTGATACACAGGTTTTACTACGACAGGGCCAACCGCCTGAAACTGCACTGGTACAAGGGCGAAAAAAAAATAGGGGGCAAGCAGGTACAGGATGAATGGGTCGAATCGTTTATTTTTAACCGTGCCGGAAAGTTGATCCGAACTGAAATATCATACAAAAAACCCTACAGCATCAAACAATCACAAACCCCTCTTCTTAAAACATCCTACGAGTACCGGCATAACCTGCTTGAAGAGATACTGCTTGATGGCGGGCGATACGCGTTTACAAAGCGGGCCGTGCTCAATTATGGTAATGATTCGCTCAAGACCATTGAATACACCCGCAAAACGTACCGGTGGAAAGAAAAAAAAGAGATACTGACCCGGCACATGACATTTTACATGGACCACATGAAACCATACAAGTACCGGGACAGGATGACCGGTGAAACCACGGGAAACAATGACCTGGCAATGAAAAGATTCATGGAAGAAGGCATCTGGATGGCTTTACAAAAACCCGACTACGCCACTACCCCCCACAAGTATATTGACGTGCTTATCGCACAATACAGGTGATCATCCCATCTTTTGCACGTACAGTGTCTGCGTTGGAAATGCAAACTCGATGCCCATTTTTTCAAGTCTTCGCTTGAGCTGCAGGTTTACTTCCTGTTGTATATCCCTGTACTTCGCGTAATCACTGCTTAACACGTAGAATACCACTTCAAATACCAGGCTGAAGTCACCAAAAGACACAAAGTGGGCACGGCCAAAACGGGTTTCGTCAATATTCTCAACGATCTCCTGTACCACACCGGGTATCTTTTCAAGTTTAGCGGCGGTAGTCTGGTACGTAACACCAAATTCGAAGGAAACCCTTCTTTCGTACATCTTTTTATAATTTCTCAGGCGCGAACCAGTGAGATCAGTGTTGGAAAAAACAAGCTGTTCACCACTTAGACTTCTTATCCTTGTACTCTTAATGCCTATATGCTCAACGACACCCAGGTACTGGTCAACGATGATAAAGTCACCTATTTCAAAAGGCCTGTCAAAAAATATGGTGAAATAGTTGAACACGTCTCCAAGTATGGCCTGGGCTGCAAACGCAATGGCAACACCTCCAATACCAAGTCCCGCGATCAGACCCGATATCTTCACACCAAGGTTATCAAGCAGAATAATGAGGGCTATTGACCAGATCATCACCTTGATGATGGTACCCAGCAGCACTATGGTGTTACTCTTTTCATCTTCGACCCCCTTGTTTCTCCAGTACCTGCGTATAAAAAACAGTATCAATGATACAAGAAGCTTTGCACCGTAAAATACTGCCAGTGCTACGCCTGCTACATACAGGGCATTATCGATGAAAAGATGCAGGTTAAGCCTGGTGATACTTGCATACAGCACACCGTAATACAAAAGCGGCATCAGGTTTTTTTTGATGGCATACAGCACCAGGTCGTCAATATCGGTATCGGTTTTGGAAACGAAGACCCTGACCCTGAAAAGCACTATCATTTTGATTATGAACACCAGTACAAAGCCACCTATTATCAATGCAGCTGAATAAAGGTATTGATCTACAGCATTTCCCCAAACAACCTGGTCAAGAATACTTAAATCCATTTACAATCCCTCTTCATTCTGTTTCTATTCATATTATCAATACTTTTGACCCGCATGTCAAAAAAAAGATTTCATTATTATTCATATTAATTGTATACTAAGTTGCAACAAAAAGTATACTTATATGTCTTAATATTATAGATAGAAATTTGAACTTTCATAAAAAAAGTTATCCATTGTTTTTTACAAAACCAGTGATATACTGGTAGTCTTACAACTACATTCATTTTTGATGGAAAAGTAAACACTATGCCGGAAAAACCAGGGAACACATCAAACAGTAAAGGAACGAAGAAAGGGACAAGGGACAACACCAAAATGACTGGCAAACAGCTTACCAGGGAAGCAGGCCAGATCATAAAGTCCCGTAAAAGCAGAAGGAAGAAAACAGCCGGCGATGAATTCACCGATTCTTCAATTGCATGGTACCTTGAACAGATAAATAAAATACCTCTTCTCACCCGGGAAGAGGAGGATCGTCTTGCGCGTGCGGCAAGGGCCGGTGATCAGAAAGCAAAAGATGAACTGATAAAGGCCAACCTGCGTTTCGTTGTTTCTATCGCCAAGAAATACCAGACAAGCGGCATTTCCCTGCTTGACCTCATTAACGAGGGGAACATGGGGCTCATCAAGGCTGCAGAGAAGTTTGACCCCGACCGCGGTTACCATTTTATCTCCTATGCCGTATGGTGGATACGACAGGCCATCATACTGGCCATATCACAGAAAACCTCGCTGATACGGCTGCCCCTGAACAGGACTGCCGACATGCAGAAGATCGACAGGATACACAAGAACCTGGAAAACAAGCTGGGCAGGGAGCCCACACCGGGTGAGATATCCGAGGAGATCGACATGGACAACGAGGAGATCAATCACCTGAGAAATATTTCGCAGGATTACGTTTCTCTTGACGCAACCGTGGGCAATTCCGAGGACAATTCCATCCTCAACATGGTTGAGGATCAGAGGATGGAGTCTCCTGACAAAAGGATACTGGACGAGTCCCTTAAGGATGCACTCGACCAGGTGCTCGACACACTCACCTCGTCCGAAAGGGAGATACTCAAATTGCGGTTCGGCCTTGACGGTAATAAACCCATGTCACTGCAACAGATCGGCGAAAAATTTAACCTTTCCAAAGAAAGGATTAGACAGATAGAGAAAAAAGCCATACGAAGATTACGGCATCCGTCAAGAAGCCAGAAACTGAAGAGTTATCTACAGGATTGATCATGCGATACTTTATCACAGGCCTTCTCCTGGGTATAGCCCTGGGTTTTGCCCCGTGGCTTATGCCCGATCACTCGTTCAAGCTATACCCGCAATGGCAGGGAGGCATATCGGGGGCTTCATCAATAGAACATTCGCCATATGCCCCTGATTCAAATGTCCTCATTGGCCCCGTCGAAATTGAAAACGGCTATTACATGTTCAAAGAGAATGGAAAGCCTGCTGCCAGCCCCGGGACCGATGACCATCTCGTTTCCCCGTCCGGTGACGGGAAATATTATGTGCAATACGGGAAACTTTCAACGGAAATATCCTACTGCAATTACAGGGGAGAGCCTTTCTGGGCCATGTCAACAGGTAAATACCCGCACCTCTCGTACGGGGGAAAACTCATACTTCTGGTTACCGCTGACAACAGCTCTATCAGCCTTGTAGATTACAATGGCAACAGCACCGGCGCCGGGACCATCAGCGGGAGATTTTGCACCACCATTGGTTTTTCAAGACCTGGAAATGCTGCCTCCCTGGGATTCATGGAAGGCTCGTATTATTTTTTGAACAATACCGGTGAGATTGTACACAAGGGGAGCACTCCCGAAAACTCCCTGGTCAAGACAACCGGTATCAGCGGCAACGCGCGATACGGCGCCGTACATGCGGGATTACCCGGTAAAGGCGGGGATACGCTATTCCTCCATGATATCGCCGATGAAGACTCATACATGGTGTCCCTTAAGGCAGAAAGCCTGGCAAGGGCCTCCATGACCATCAACAACAATGGTACTGGCGCCTTCCTGGGCATGTCGCATGTGTACCTTGTAAACATCAAAAGGGAAACGCATGACGCCATAGAGATACCTGAAAGAAGGGAGGGACACAGTTCAATACAGTATTCTGACAGCCTGTACATGATATCGTATACCGAAAAGAACGGCACATCCCGGTTCTATATTTTTCACGAGAACGGGAATGTCATCTTTACAAGGACATATCCGGACGAACCATTCCTTGATGTCATGGTGCGGGGACAGTCAATTCTTCTAAGAGGTTCTGATACGCTGTACTGCTATAGTTACCAGATCTAAGATCATCAACGATGTTCTCGACAATTGACACAAGGTAATTGTTACCCCTTTTCCCGGCTCCATGTTGCAGTATGAACAGTTTTTCAAGCGCAACTTCCATGCTCATTTCAACATACTCTACTGGCATTACGCGGTGGCATGAATTAAGCAGTTTACATATGGCATATACCCTGAACCTGTCCATTGCCCGGTATTTTGATGAAAGCTGGTCATCATGCCCACCGTTCCTGGTAACCAGGTATTGTGGTATATATCCAACAGCCTCTTTCCATGCAATACGCAGCCAGAGATCATAATCTTCACAGGCAGGAAGTTTTTCATCGAAAAGACCCGTTTCTTCAAGCAAATCCCGTTTCACAGCAACCGCGGAGGGGCTCACCAGGCAAAGATGAAGGGAATCAGGAAATATCCACCCTCCCCTTTTCGCGTGTTTTCTACGGGGATTCACCCGTTTGCCCTTCCTTATCCAGGTCTCGTCCACCTGGTGAATACGGCCGGCTTCGCCATGACTGTTGATATACCGATGATGTACAGTTAGTTTATGGGGCAGCCAGGTATCATCTGAATCCAGAAAGGTCAGCCAGGGTGACGCCGATTCAACTATACCCCTGTTGCGGGCAGCACTCACCCCCGAATGCTCCTGTGGTATATATTTCAGCTTCCCGGCATACTCATGTTCAACGGATGGAGTTTCGTCAGTTGATCCGTCATCTATCACCAACAGCTGGTAGTCAGTGTATGTCTGTGCCAGTACTGAATCTATGGCCTTTTTCAGTGATGCATACCTGTTATGAGTGGGTATTATAACAGAAAAAAACGGCATGGTACTAATCCTTGTCACCTCTCATGAGAAATTTCAATGGATGCTTTTTCAGTTCTTGAGATATTTCATTCATGGTCTCCGCGGTCTCCCTGAAAGAACTCATAATATCTATGATGTCCTTTTGTGAATCGGCAAGCACCACGCTGACAGTTTCCACGCTGCGGGAGAGATTTGCCAGCAGGGCCCGTATATTGCTCCTGCTGTCCAGTGAAATGTCTTGAATAACACCCACGGTACTGGTGACCGTTGCCAGGAGTTCATGCACGTCTTGAAGGATTGCCTCCAGGTTCACGTATTCAATACCCTCTATCACCGCGTATTCCTTTATTAACTGGTGCTTGGTTTCCGGGTTTCTCAATTCGATAACTGTATCACCAATAATATTCTGGTTCTGTATAACGGCAGTACAATCCTCGTAGATGGCAATCTCGTTTTTTACCCTCATTACTGCAAGAAAGTGTAGTGCCGGCTTATAGACAGGAATGATCTCTACGATCCTTCCTATGGTATATCCTTTAACCTTTACCTGTGTGCCATTCTTTAGCGACGAGATGCTTTCTACCTTCAGATAAATATCCTTTGTAGAGGAGGCAAAGGAATATCCAAGTTTCAACACCACAAAAATCAGCAATACGATTACAGGCAAAAGGATAAAAACTGCCACTTTTACCTCGTTTTTTTCAAGCTTTACCATGATGCTTCCTCCTTTTACAGCGTGTGCATGGGGCCATCAATTGATGAATTCATGTACTGTGAAACGTATGGATTTTCGGCATGGGAAAACTCATCCCCGCTGCCATCAAATACCACCTTTCCCCGGTACAGCATGACGAACCGTTCGGCGATATCAATATATAATTCAGGCCTGTAGGTAACAATGATCACAGACTTTCTCGGTGCAAAAGCCCTGTTCTGCACTGCGGATAAAAATACCTGCGTGTTCATTATACACTGTCCTTCAAGTGGGTGTTCAATGAGCAGCAGGTTTGGGTTCATGGCAATAGAACGACCATACGCTGTACGCAGCAACTGGGATGCCGTAAGATATACTGGCCGTTTTTCCCTGCAATTTTCCAGTCTCAGGTATTCAACCATGGATTCGACCACTAAATCCACTTCGCTGGATGTGAAACTGGAATGGTAACGCAGGGGCAGCGCGATATTCTCAAACACGCTCATGTTATTGATCAGGCCGAAATTCCTCTGAAGGTATCCAAATCCCTTGCGGAAGTTATGCACCTCAATACCGTCAAACTCTTTGATCGGCCTGCCGCCAAAATACACGTTCCCTTCAAATTCTCCCGCGGCATTCACGATCAAAGGGCAGATATGATCAATGCCGGAGTGTTCCGGTCCAAAAAAAACAATGTCTTCTCCCAGGCAGATCGACAATGAAAGGTCATCAATCCGCGTTACACCATCCACCTGGAAGGATACATTCTCAAACCGTACTATCTCATTCCCTGTTGAACATACCGTTTCCATAATAGTCCTTTAGAAATAAAATAACGCAGAGATCATGGCGTTTATAACAAATATCACCAGCAGTGTACGTACAACCGCGTGTGAAACGAAAATTGGTATCTCGAATGTGGATCGCGGCTTTAATCCGTAATAACAGCATATAAGGGGGATCAATATACCGTATATAAGACTTTTCAATATAGTTATGAACAGGTCATTAAAACTGAAGGCATCAAGCAGCGTCTGAACAAATACTCCCATTGGAATATACACGGTGGAAATAGATATCAGGTACCCCCCGAAAAAGGCAACAATATCGAATATTATTATAAGGGAAAATATTGCAATAATAGAGGCGATGATCCGCGGTAAAATTATATAAAGCTTGGTATCTATACCCATCAATTCAAGAGACAGAATTTCGCTGTTCTGTTTCTGTGTGGCAATTTCAGCGGCAATGGCCGAACCAGACCTGCTTACCACGATCATGGCGGTAACCAGTGGACCCAGTTCGCGGGCAATGATGATCACCAGGAGGTTACCTATAAAACTCTCTATACCAAATTTTGGAAAATTAGTATGTGCCTGTATAATAACTGTTCCACCCAGCATCAGGGCTATTATAACCAGCAATGGCAGTGCATCGAGCCCTGTAAACCGTGTCTGGTTCACCACTATGGTGTACAGTGACCTGAAACGGAGGTACCGTATAGACTTGAATGATGTTACAATACTGACAACATAATCAAGAAAGGCCCGTATACCGTCGCGGGTACGCAGAATCCGCTGTATAATATTCTTTACGAAACGGGGAACATTTATTGAAATGTGCACGTGAAGCGCTCCATAGAATACGGGATAACTCATGAAAAACATGACCCCTTGATCACAGGGACAACAGTATACGCATTTCATTAGAAAGCGCAATAATATTTCTCAATTTGATTCTATTTCATGATGATTGCTGACGATAGGTATACTATGACAGAAAATGAAACTATTTACATCACGTGAAAATAAAATAATTGAAAAGATGCACCCCCTGGTTATAAGTGATATTTGATTATAATGGAATTGTTGATATGACAACTGGCAAAATTACAACGGGCATAATAATACTGTTACTGGTTCTTGTTGCTTTTCTGGGTATACTTAAAAAAGAACTGGTTATTTATACCGTGGACACCTGCAGGGGATACGTCCTTGGGCTTATATCGGACATGGAAAACCGTGACAGGTTCACCATCGTGTATCCATCCCTGGAAAAGGAGTACGTACGCCCGTACGCGGGGAAAACGGAAAGGATATATCACTCCGGGCAAATGCTGTTCTACCGCACAGACTCACGTGAATCTCTCAGGGCTATATCAAAAAGACTTCTCGGGTACACCCATTATTACCGGAGTTACAACCTGGAAAAGGCCATCATGGAAGCCAATGCCCTTAATTCAAAGACAGTTGATCCGAATGTTATTCTTTTCATTCCATATTCGCTTTCAGCAGCCATACTGGACATGAAAAAGACCAGCATGCCTGATATTCCCCCGGTACGGGGCCTGTACTTTACGGGCAACAGCCTTGGCAACTATAATTTCATAAAATCACTCAAAGAACTGCGGAAACAGGGGATCAACACCATCGTGTTCGACGCAAAAGATATCCCCGGCATTATAAGTTACCTGAGCCATGTGCCCGCCGTACAGGAGCTTAATACACACGGGAAAAGGACAGTGGACGATATAGCCTCACTTATTCGTATCTTCAAGTCCCTGGATTATTACGTGATAGCCCGCCTGGCGGTATTTCACGACCACCTGCTGGTTAAAAAGAAACCTGAATACGGCATACAGTCCAGGACAACAGGCCGTGTATGGAACGAGGGATCAAAAGAATTATGGTGCGACCCCACGAACAAGTACGTACAGGATTACAACATAGCTATTGCCCTGGAACTTGCCCATTATGGTGTAGACGAGATCCAGTTCGATTATATCAGGTTCCCAACCACGGGAAATCTCCATGACGCAAATTATGCCTGGCATTTTGGAAAAATGCAAAAGGAAGAGGTAATAGCGCATTTTCTGAAAAGGGCAAGCAGTGAGATACATGCAACCAATACCCGTGTCTCGATCGACATTTTCGGTGTGGTGGCATGGGGAAAAAGCGTAGACATCAGGAAAACCGGTCAAAAGGTTGAGCTGCTGGCCAGGTACTGCGATGTCATTTCCCCCATGTTGTACCCGTCCCATTTTAACGATGATTTTGACGGCTTCAGCAAGCCCGGCGACAACCCGTATTACTTTATTTACCAGGGATGCAAGCGGGTGAAAAAACTTGCGGGAGGCACCCGCGTAAGACCATGGCTGCAGGCTTTCAAATGGAGAGTCAGCAATTACAACGAGGAATATATATTGCAGCAGGTAAAGGCAAGCCACGATGCGGGGGCAGAGGGGTACCTCTTCTGGAACGCGGGAAATAATTACGGCACCGTTATTAAAGCCATGGCATCGCTGAAAATACAAGATAACGATAAAAATACCGCGAATATCACCCGCCGGCACAGCTTCTCTCAGCGCTGATACCGTGCGTGAAAAAACAGGAGCATTGCTTTGATTGTACGTGACAGGGATTTTTTCAATGAATACGTGAAGGTGTGGGACGAGGGAGCCGTCAAGGATGCACCCTTTATTACCCTGGGCGTAGAGGCCATATTAAAAGACTACTACGGGAACCTCCTGGATGCCCCCCCGCCCTTTCCCATAGAAAAAAACGAAAAAATACTGGACCTGGGGTGTGGATGGGGCCGGGTGCTGAAACCGGTTCTTGACCTGCAGGGTGATGCGGTGGGCCTTGACATATCCCATAACATGCTGGGGCTGTCCAAAAAGCATCTTGAAAAAAACGGGTACCAGACTCCCCTTCTTCAGGGGGACGGGACACGCCTGCCATTCAGGGACAACACCTTTGACAAGGTGTACTCACTGCTGGTGCTGCAGCATCTTTCAAAGGAAAACGGTAAAGCCGTATTCGAAGAAATACAAAGGATACTTAAGGCCGGGGGAACCGCGTATATCCGTGTACCCGGCAGGTTCGCGCCCGAAAACCTTCTATTCAGCTTTCTGCAGTTTTTCAGCATTCACCTTTTCAGGGTAAAGGATCCAATACGGATGCGTTTTTACAGGGTGGGGGAAGCGAAAAAGATCACTGAAAAGCTGTTTTCTGATGTTGAGATCACGGCCCATGAATTCAGGCCCCCCTGGAATTTTCACACAAGGTGGACCTGGCAATACATACTTGTACCCCGGTTCATGCATGCCAGGCTGCGGAAGATCTCTGACTGGTTCGAGAAGAAAGCCAACGGCAGGGTTCCCTTTCTGAAACATTTCGGTATTGTACTGATGGTACGGGTAACGAAGTAGCCCGGTTTTATTCCCAGCGGATAGTTGTTCCTTTATTGTCCCTGTGAACCTGGAGACACTCAAGGCTCACAAGACGTTCCAGTTCCCTGTGTACTTCGCCATTACAGCCGGAAAGATTATCCGAAATATGCTTTTCCAGGAGGCCCATCACCGCTGCATCAGGTGCACCATTGGTCATACCGCTGAATTGTTCCACCAGGCGATTCATAATAATATCCCGGGTGATCTCAAACGAACGTATGTTCTGATATAATGTTCTATCTGCCTCTGACAGTTTTTCACCCTTTTCAAACTTGACCTGTATGGTACGTATACAGTGGACAATACTGTCATTAAAACCGTTTACGATGTTGTCAATCTCCCTGTGTGAGATAAACCCTGTATCAGATACTGACCTGTTGGCATCATACTGATCCCAGTCATCGGTAAGGATGCGAAGCCCGTATTCATCCTTCTTATCCCGAACCTCAGTACCGGGAAACGGTGCCAGGATATGATAACCGTAATTGGGGCTGAGATTGCTGGCAAATTCCATGGTTTTTTTTATCGTACCAGGTGTCTCACCCGGAAGTCCCAGGATGTACGAGGTCATGGGATCTATGCCAACCTCGTTGCAGAGGTCAACCGCCTGCTGGCATTTTTCCAGTGTAATTTTCTTTTTTACCCTATCCAGTATCTCCTGGTTGCCACTTTCAATACCAAAACAGAGCGTTGTACACCCTGCTTCCTTGAGGTTTTCCAGCAATTCACGGTTTACCGTATCTACACGGGCAAAGGCCGTCCAGGGATGATCAATCCCCCTGTCAATTATCTCACGGCAGATGGCAATGCAGCGTTTTTTGTGGGACGTGAAAAGGTCGTCTACCACGTTGATCTGCCTGAATTTGAGTTTCGACAGCATCTCGAACTCATCCACCACGCGTTTCACATCAAAATACCGCACCCTGCGTCCCACCATTTTACTTCCCACGCAGAATATACACGAAAAGGGACACCCCCGTGATGTCATCAGGTTCACAGGAAACCCCAGTGCCCGGTACTTACTCAATTCTACCAGGTGTCGCGCCGGGAAAGGCAGTATGTTAATATCTTCTATAAACGCCCTTCGGGGATTGTGATGGATCTTACCATTACGCCTGTATGAAATTCCCTTTACGCGTTCAAGCCGTGACGGTGAAGCAAGGTTTTCAAGAAGATCCACAAATGTAAGTTCACCCTCACCTCGAACAATATAATCGATCCAGCTGTTATCACGCAAAATTGCAGTAGCATCAAAGGTGACGTGCGGACCACCCATGACGGTGACTATACCGGGCGCACAATCCCTGTAATCCCTGAGAATTGCAAGGCTGCGATTTATATTCATGGTTACGCCGGTGCCGCCAACAACATCCGGTTTAAACGTGTTCACCACTTCTTGTACACGTTCTTTTGAATACGGTGTAACTATATAGTCCTCTATCCTGACCGTTGCACCCTGCTCAACAAGGTAGGCGGCCAGGGTCATAAGACCAAATGGGGGTGACGGTGACTCCTCGAAAGGATAGGGAGGGTTAATTAACAGCACCTTCATTGACTTCACTCCTCGTGCCAATAGAACTGGAAACATTGCCACGCGCACAACCTGGCAGGGATCCAGGCAAAAAATTTTGATGACCAGAAAAGCAAGCATATATCAAAAGGTTGTTTATTTGTAAATAATATTTTGAAAAACACCTTCCATGATCATTTTTTTCAAACATAACAGTGAAATGTATTTGACAGAAAGTGACTATTTTAAAAAATACTTGACTGCCCTCTTCAAGGGATAAGAAACTGGAAAACCGCCAAATAAGACATGCGAACTACGCAAGGAGCGTTAAATGGTAAAAGAAAAGTTATTCTGCGCAAATTGCCTCAACTGTATCGTCATTCGACAATACGAATCCGAACCTGACAGGTATGTACTGAGAGTGCGATGCCTCAAGAAAAAATGGGTAAAACGGTCAGGAGAAGAAAAGCTTTACAAGTACTTTACAGTTGCCAGGCGTATAATGGAAGATTGTGATGGTTACGCAGAAGCGGGAGAATTATATCCTTACATCAAGAACCTGAGAAAAGAACTACCCATCAAGGACGAAATATACTCGACCAGGGAATAATTCATGTTGTTAACCACATTCAGAGGCGGCATCCATCCTCCCGGACACAAGGAACTGAGCAGGGATAAGGCTTTTACCAATCTTTCAGTTCCTCACAGGTGCTATATTCCCCTGCAGCAGCATATTGGAAAGCCAGCAGTTCCCCTTGTTGAAGTAGATGATATAGTCGAAGAGGGCCAGATGATAGGAAGGGCCGATGGCTTTATAAGTGCCAACGTGCATGCCTCCATTCCCGGAAAAGTAGTAGAAATTGCCGAGTACCCAACCGTATACTCTGAACATGGGAAATGTGTGGTTATAGAAACCGAGGGCTCGTTCTCATCGTCAGGCCAGTTAAAAGAATCCAGGAACTGGGAAGATATCTCACCCGAAGAGCTCATGTCCCTGATTCATGATGCAGGTATCGTTGGCATGGGAGGTGCCGCGTTCCCCACGGCGGTAAAGCTTAGCCCGCCCGAACACAGGGAAATTGACACATTCGTGATCAACGGTGCCGAATGCGAACCATACCTTAGCGTTGACGACATGCTGATGCAGACCTACCCCGACGAGATCATCGAAGGGATACGCATCGTTCTGAAGATACTGGAAATAAACCATGCCGTTATCGGCATAGAAAAGAATAAACCCAAAGCCGTAAAGTCCATCTCGCGGGCCCTTGAAAAAGGGAACTTCAACGAGTCCATTGAATTGAATGCTCTCCCCGCCAAGTACCCGCAGGGAGCAGAAAAACAGCTCATCTATACAATGCTGAAACGAGAAGTCCCTTCCGGTGAACTCCCTCTCGATGTAGGGGTAGTCGTAAATAACGTGGGAACCATTTTTGCAATACGTGAAGCAGTTATAAACGGGAAACCACTCATTGAGCGGTATCTTACCATTACAGGAAGCATTGTAAAAAATCCAGGCAACTACAAGGTGAGGATCGGCACCAGTATATCGGATGTTATCCATGAATGCGGGGGACTTACCGACAAACCCGCGAAGATAATAATGGGTGGACCAATGTGCGGCATGGCATTGAATCATCTTGAAATATCAGTAGTTAAAGGTACATCAGGGATACTTTTTCTCGGACAGGATGAAGTGAACATTCACGAGTACAGCCCATGTATACGATGCGGCAGATGTGTTGCCGCATGTCCCATACACCTGATGCCCAACGAGCTTGGTAATGCGGTTGAGAAGCAGCGGTACGACATTGCCGAGAGATTACATCCCTTTGACTGTATAATGTGCGGTTCATGTACATACGTGTGCCCGTCAAAACGCCCATTGAGCCATTTCATTAAACTGGCCCAGGTAACGTTCAGCGCCAAACGCTGATATTATCACCACAGAATACACAAGGAACCGGTACTATCATGGCTGACGAAAAAAGGTTACAGGAAGATCTTGTACTCTCGAATCCTCCACATATTCGATCAAAGGATTCCCTCGGGAAAGTTATGTGGCTGGTGGTCATATCTCTTTTGCCTGCAACCATTAACTCGGTTTACCTGTTTGGCCTGCAGGTAGTGGTCCTGATCGGCACCGCCATTCTGTCGGCGGTTCTTGCTGAAGCGGTGTTCCAGTTTCTCATGAAAAAGGAAATTACCGCACTGGATGGATCGGCTGTTATTACCGGTCTTTTACTGGCAATGAACGTTCCTCCACATGCACCGGCATGGATGGTGGGTATTGGCTCCGCGTTTGCGATTATTATTGCCAAGCAGTTGTTCGGAGGCACCGGCTTCAATATTTTCAACCCGGCCCTTGCAGGCAGGGCCTTCCTTATGGCATCATGGCCGGTTGAAATGACTACCATGTGGCACCCCTTCACGTCCGGCAATGTATTGTCATCTACGCTGCCACAGGCACATGGACTCCCGCAAAAAGCCGTGGACACCATCTCTTCGGCAACCCCGCTGGGAGTATTGAAAGAAGGTCCGGGCATGGTAAAGGAATTCAACGTTATGCCTGAACAGCTGCATGAGTTTCTTTTTTCCAATACGATGATGAAGTCACTTTTCATGGGGAATATAGGGGGGTGTATTGGCGAGACTTCAGCCATCTTCATTCTTTTAGGAGCACTTTTTCTACTTTACAGGAAAATTATCACCTGGCATATACCCGTATCATATATAGGGACGGTAGCTGTCATCATGCTGACATACTACCTGCTGAGCGGCTCCGACATGCCGTACAGGGCCACCCTCTTTCACCTGTTATCCGGTGGATTGATGCTTGGTGCATTCTACATGGCCACCGATATGGTCACATCTCCTGTCACTGCCAGGGGAATGCTGATTTTCGGTATCGGCTGTGGTATCATCACGTCTGTTATACGGCTGTGGGGAGGGTACCCTGAAGGCGTATCATATTCCATATTATTGATGAATGCCGCCGTTCCGCTGATTGACAGGTTGACAAGGCCAACAGTATTCGGTACAGAAAAAACATGATCCAGGAATCCCAATATCGGAGAATATAATGACGACCAGGGAAATAATAAAGGGCACAATCATAATTGCCATCATCGCGTTCATAGCGGCTTTTTCGCTTTCCCATATCAATAATATTACAAGCCCGGCAATTAAGGCGCAGCAGAAGGAAAAGGAAGAAAGTGCTCTTTCTGTGGTGCTTCCGGGGTATACAATACAGGAAAAAAGATCAACCTCCATTGATGGCGAAGATTTTACGTACTGGACTGCGCAGAAAAAGGGAAACGGCCAGACTCTAAAAGCTTTTGCGTTTATCACAAGTCATCCAGGGTATTCAGGTGATATCAGGATGATGGTTGGCATAAACAGTAAAAACCAGATCCTGGGACTTTCCATTCTTTCGCAGACAGAAACCCCGGGGCTGGGCGCACGATGCACCGAAATTGCCACCACTGAAACATTTTTCGGGCATATACTCGGCACGTCCGTTGATGAAAATAAAGCACCTGGCACCGATGAACCCGCGCGTCCATGGTTCCAGAAACAATTCAAAGGCCTTGACGCAGAAGAAAAGATCGAGATCGTAAAGAAGGGCGACTGGCAGCCCTCGATGAGGGAGGAACTGCGAAAAAAGAACGCGGTAACCACCATCACCGGGGCCACGGTAACCACCAGGGCAGTACGTGACGGCATCAAGGAAGGGATTGAAAACCTGCACAGGGCGCGCAAAAAACCTGAAAACGGGAGGGTTGACGCAAAATGAGTTATCTCAATGATTTTATGAAAGGACTCTGGGAGAAGAACCCTATTCTCGTACTTGGTATAGGTCTCTGCCCCACCCTGGCGGTAACCACGTCGGTATCAAACGCACTCTGGATGACCCTTGCAACCTCGTTTGTAATGGTCAGCTCAAATATTCTCGTGTCCATTATCCGGAAAGTCGTTCCGCCCCATATACGTATTCCCATATTCATTACCATCATAGCAAGTTTCGTTATCATCGTGGAGCTTACACTCAAAGCATTTCAGCCTGATGTATACAAGGCACTGGGGATATTCATCCCCCTCATTGTTGTCAACTGTATGATACTTGGCAGAGCCGAGGAATTTGCATCAAAGAATACGCTGGGCAGGTCAATACTTGACGGACTTGGTATGGGAGCGGGTTTCGGCTTTACCCTGGTTATCCTTGCGTTCTTTCGTGAGACACTTGGGGCAAACAAGCTCTTTGGCCTTACCCTCATCCCCGGCATAAAACCTGCCACCATGATGATACTGCCACCCGGGGCTTTTATAACACTTGGCCTCATGCTCTGGGCCATGAACGCCATCAAGTCAAAGACCAGGGGGTAACCATGGAGATCAAGGTACTTTTTGCCATACTTATAAGCACCATATTCGTTAACAACTACGTGCTCTCCCAGATGCTGGGATTGTGTCCTTTTCTTGGCGTTTCCAAGAGACTTGATTCTGCCATAGGCATGGGAATGGCCGTCATATTCGTTATGACCATGGCCTCCTTTTTCACGTATTTTATTTACAAGTTTGTCCTGGTTCCGTACAACATAACTTACCTCAGGACCATTGCCTTTATCATAGTCATAGCCTCACTTGTTCAGCTGGTGGAAATGGTCATAGAAAAGGTGTCCCCATCCCTCTACCAGGCACTTGGTATTTTTCTTCCGCTGATAACTACCAACTGTGCCGTAATGGGTGTGGCGGTTTTGAACATTGATTCTGGATTCATCACGGCCAATATGGGCCTTTTGAAAACAGTGGTACAGGGACTTGGAGCGGGACTGGGCTTTACGCTGGCACTTCTGCTGCTGGCAGGCATACGTGAACGGCTCGAACTGGCCGATATCCCTGAAAACATGAGGGGGCTCCCCATTACGTTCATTATTGCCGGACTGCTGGCCATGGCATTCTTAGGTTTTTCTGGAATGCAGATATAAAATACTCGTACAGGACATATTAATGGAACACAAGGAACCCGTAGTTACATTGCTGGCCATAACACCGGGGGCGGAAAAACTGATCGAGGAAGCAGGAAGAACCTGTTACCTGTCACTGGACCGTATTACCGACGAAAGCGAGAAAAACTTTATTCGCAAATGCATAAAGAACGGTCACCATTCCATACTGGAACACGCTTCAGCCAGTTTCAGGATACAGGGCGCTTCGCGGGCATTTACCCATCAACTGGTTCGCCACAGGGTTGCCAGTTTTTCTCAGCAGTCCCAGCGATATGTTAACGAATCAGAATTTAATTACGTAATACCTCCCGATATACTTGAGAATGATGAGGCAGCCCGCGTGTACAGGGAATTCATAGAACAATCCCGCAGGGCATACAACAGCCTCAGGGAAGCCGGCATCAAGAAAGAAGACGCCCGTTTCGTTCTTCCCAATGCACTTGAAAGCCAGATAGTTTTCAGTGCCAATTTCAGGGAACTCAGGCACGTTTTTTCCCTCAGGCTGGAGAGGTTTGCACAGTGGGAAATACGCAGGGTGAGTGTTCAAATGCTGAAGTTACTTCAGGAAGAAGTCCCTTCCGTGTTCGGCGATTACATCATCGACGAAACGAACTGGACGGCAAAGTCTTCGTTGTAAGCTATACCGTACCGGCTTAAACAACGATGTCCGCATGTAACGGGCTGAAAACGTATTGCATCACACCTTCCTCGAATGAACGGGTATATTCCACGCCAGCCTTTTCGAACACCCTTTTCATGCTGTCATTTTGCGGCAGTACGTTTGCTGTCATCTTTTCTATTCCACGCTCACGCCCAATCTTTAGCAGGTACTTCACGAGAAAGGTCGCTATACCATATCCCTGGTATTCCTCGTCAACGATGAATGCCATTTCATATCCCTTTTCCCTTTCATCATAAGCGTACCTCGCTTCGGCGATAATACGTTCTATATCCCCGTGCTGAACGATACCCACTATGGCAAGAGTATCATCGTAATCTATATTCACGTACTGCTGCATCTGCTTATGAGGCATTATACGTATCCTGGCAAAATACCTCAGGTACTTTGACTCATCGGAAAAGATGTAAAACAGGCGGCGCATCATGTCTTCATCAGAAGGCTTGACAGGCCTGAATTTCACTTCCAGTCCATCCCTGAACGTTTTTACTGTTTCGAGGGAGACCGGGTATTCCATTGCATGTTGCATGAGGTACATCTGGTCCTGGTACACATACCCGGCTTTTTTTGCCTCTTCCAGCAACCGTTCGCGATGATTGGGGTGGGCAACATCGATCATGGCAAGGGCCCGTTCCCGTATTGACTTGCCAAACAGGTTGGCAACACCGTACTCGGTAATGACATAACGGGTAACACCCAGCATGGAACGCATCTGTTCAAAAGATTCAGGCGGACGTATCACAATATTGCTGTTCCCGTTCTGGTCAAGAGACCTCAGGGCCACAATAGCCTTCCCTCCCCGTGAAAATGCAGCCCCCACGGCAAAATTGAGCTTACTTTCATATCCCGATACCAGGTTATCACCGGAATGGAAGACTACCGACTCACCGGAAAGATCGATTTTCTTCACGTTCATCACGCTTGTAAGCCGTGGTATCCTGTATAGCGAAGTGGGGAAAGTAAGGCGGTTGAGAGGCATAAAGTCGAACATGGGATTTCGGCTTACGTAATCATACAGCTCCCTGGAGCCATAACAGTAGCTGGTAGAAACAGGACTGATATTCCTCATACCCCTTTCCATGGATATCACACCCGATTCAACCAGGTCGATAACCCAGTCTGAAATAATATGACTGTACACCTTAAGGTTTTTCCTGGTTTTCAGGTGGGCCGCAACCGAATCGAACATTCGTCCCACGTGCAGGGCAACCGTTGAACCATCATCAATAAGATTTGATATATGCCACCCGATCCGATCGATTATCTCGTCATATCGTTTTGGTTTTCTTTCCAGCAATGGAACATCACTTTCGATGATATGATCCACCTGGTCAATATGTATAGAAGTCTCCCCGTACGTCACTGGTACATACGGGTTCACCTCGGCGATCACAACCGAAGCGTTTTTTATGGCAATATTAGCCACGTCAATGGCAATGCCAAGACTCATGAATCCCCGGTGATCCGGAGGAGAAACCTGTACAATGGCAACGTCTACCCCTATTGCACCCGAAGAAAAGATAAAGGGGATCTCGACCAGGTGTGCGGGTATAAAGTCTACTTTGCCCTGTTCCACGTCCCTGGTAATACTTTCCCCCACATTAAAGGTTCTCAACCGGTACTTGTAAGAACTGGGATCATCACCACTCAGGTAATCCCCCATGGTGATAAGTTGAATTATTTCAAGGTCCTGCAGGCCGGGATGATCCGATTTGAGTATGCCGTTAACTGTTTTAACTGGTGTAGCAGGGCCACTGCTGAGGAATATCCTGTTACCGGGATTAATAATAGCCGGTAACGAATCAATAATTATCTTTTTATCATTATAAATGTCACGGATGTCTTTTCGGTTATTTCTCATTGCCTGTCACGTGATATCGATATAAGAAGAACATCACCCGTAATAACAGGAGCGGGATACGAAACACCATACCCCGCTCTTAAGTATAATTCTATCTTTCTACATATTTACCATTATTCTCGTGGGCAAGTTCTTCCATGAAAGCTTCATCCTTGTCATCACCCAGGCCAATTGAATATATTGAAACCTTTCCAGCGCTGTTCAGCTTGTCCACGTTTTTAATAATGGCGGCAGGACGTGCGTCAGAAGGATGTCCATCCGAAAGAAAGAATATTATATCGGCACCATCTACCGAAAAGGAACGTTTAAGGCCTGCCATGGCATTTGTGCCGCCTGAGGCTGAAAGTTTTTTTACATATGCCATGGCAAGGCTTTTGTTCTTATCCGTGGCCGGAACCAGCATGGTTTTCCACATGTCAACCTTGCTGGAAAACGTTATAACCGTAAAATTCGTTGCAGGCTGCAGCCCCCTGATGGCAGGCAGAAGCTCACGCTTTGCGCTTGCCAGCTTGGTAGACTCCTTTTTCACCTGCCCCGAAACAAGGCCGCCCACCTTGCCACCGATCATATCGCCAACCTTGTCACCGGCTCTGCCCATAGCCTCAGCCCTGAGCTTATCGGTAACATTACCTTCGTTCTTACCTTCCATACTCCCCGAGATATCCACGAGAAAAATAATATTCTTGTCAAGGGTATTGACACCATAATACGTGTCAGACTTTGCAAACATGTAACAACCTGTAAAAGCGAATACAACAAATAACGAAACCACCAATACCATTATTCTGGTTTTCATACTTTCCTCCGGTTTTTAGGAAATATTATTGTAAGTCAACATTGACGGTACAGCCACATTGGTACTTATTTATCGCAATACGTCAAAACTTTTTTTATTTACTCCAGGTTGACCGGTATTTTTACAGTTAATATATTATATGCATGTCAAAAAAGGAATTCATACATCCCCCGTTGAACAGTGTTATTGAATCGATTTCCGGACATTATGAATACGTCAACGAATCTATTTTAGATACCGGAGAAAAAAAACTATTATACTATACGGGTTATTCTGTTACAGACAGGAGTTGTTGTGGAACCGGTGGATGTATTTTCATCTCGATCCCCGGATACGTTATTAACCTGCGACATACTCATAAAACCGACGGAAGCTGCATATCTACTGTAGAGCCCATCGTTGACGATAAAGAGAGAACTCGCATTCGTCATTTGCTGAAAGGTGAGGTATACCATCACCAGGTTATTTTCATTGAATAACGCCTCATGGTTTCAGGTATCGAAAATGATTAACGGCTTCAACTTCGGTATTAAAAAACTTTATGAATTTCTCCAGGTTGATCACATCAAGAACTACCTTTACACTCTCCTTCACGTTTGATATAACCAGGTCGCCTTCTTCCTTTCTCAGCATTTTTGCCGTATTTATCAGGATCCCTATCCCCGCACTATCGATATACTCTACTTCACCCATGTTAACCACGATTTTCCTTGCACCGCCACCAACCAGCGTGTGAAAGAGTACCCAGAAATCATTGGAGGTTTCAATATCCATTTTACCGGGAAAATCCACCTTGAAGATAACGGTACTATAATCAATATCCTTCTTGTTTACCGGTGAGATGTTGATTATTTCGCAATTAATGTTCATTTGTTATACCATCTATTCATCTAGTTTATTAACCTGCCCACCTGCTGGTACAGTATTCCTGGTTATCTCCTATATAAACTTCAAGTAATTAACGGCTTCATTTACCGATGGAAACACCTTTATAAAACGTTGAAGATTGATGGGTTTAAAGATTATCTCAATCCTCTGCGGCATATCTATGAATACAAGGTCTCCGCTCTTTGCTCTCAATAACTTGGTTATCTCTATTATGGCGCCGATACCCTGGCTGTCAATGAATTCCAGGCCATTCATATCGATTATAATTTTTTTACCGCCACCGTTTACAATGGTAAACAGGAACTGGTATACATCGTTGGTGCGATCAATATCCATGAGATCGGCGATCTCAACCCTGAAAATGATAGTATCATAGTTAACATCTTCTACTTTCAACCTGGTCAATTCAATAATCTCAACTATCATTAATAATTCTTTCCTCGTAATTATAATAATAACGGGTCAGTGACAATTATGCATATTATGTTCATCAATGCAATAATAATTACGCAATTAATTCCCAGGAAGTTAAAAAACGTTACACGATATCCAGCACCATGATAGTTACGTCATCTTCAAAGCTTTCGTTGTGCCCCATGCCTGCCCACCTTCTGATGGATAGAACAACGTCTTCCACAAGCGCCTCGCCATCACGGTGAACATCATCGGCAATTTTTTTTATGAACTGTTCATATCCAAAAAGCTTACCTTCACTGTTTCGGGTTTCAATTATGGCGTCTGTATACAGAACTATCCTGTCACCGGAATGTATATTCACAGTAGTTTCATCATATGTACCGTCTTCAACCCATCCTATGGGGAGAGACTTGGCCCATTCGGTAACTGTTTTGTCTTCCTGGAATAACAGCGGTGCCCAGTGTCCCGCGTTGGAAACAGTCATAATGTTCTTACTTGTGTCGATGAACACATAACAGGCCGTAATGTAATTACTCTGGAGGTAATCATGCATGGTCCTGTTAATGCTTGTCATCAGTTTACCCGGCTGGTCTGCATAATCCATGTAAAATCCGGTCACCATCTTGAACATGGCACAAATTATTGCGGCAGAGATCCCATGACCTGAAACATCGGCCATGATAAAACCGGTATGATCTTCATCAATTTTGATAATATCATAGAAATCCCCTCCCATCTCCTGCATGGGGATATACCTGTATGCCACCTGTATATGCGCCAGTTCAGGCAATTCCTGGATAACCACCGAGTGATGTATCTGGTGGGCAATAAAGAGGTCTCTCTTGATCATGCTCAGTTCATTATGTTCTTCCACCGACCTCTTCATTGAAATAAGGCTGCGCACCCTTGCTATCAACTCCTCCCTGTTCACCGGTTTTGAGAGATAGTCATTTGCCCCTGACTGCAGGCCGGTAATGATGTCCTCTACCCTGCTTTTGGCAGTCAGCATCATAACCGGCAACTCGTGCATGGAATACTTCTCCCTGATCTTCCTGCAAACATCATAGCCTGACATGCGGGGAAGCATTACATCAAGCAGTATCAGGTCGGGCAACTGGCCTTCGTCTATCTTGTCCAGCAGGCGGTCAGCGCTCATTACATGATCAACGTGGTATCCTTCCATTGTTAGAAAATTGATCAGCACCTGCAGGTTGACCGGGTCGTCATCAACAATAAGCACATGCTTTGGATCTTCGTCATCACTGACCTGCGCATGTTGAAGTGTCAACTTTACTTCATCGTTAAAAATCCCGGTGTATTTCCAGGGAACTGGTTCTTCCCCGGCTTCAACAATACGGGTGGGTTCAACTGGTTCCGCTTTTGGCATGGTAAAATAGAACACTGAGCCCTGTCCGGGGCTGGATTCAGCCCATATTATACCCCCGTGCAGCTCCACGAGTTTCCTGGTAATGGCAAGGCCAAGCCCCGTCCCACCGAATCTTCTGGCATCAGAACCATCCGCCTGTTCAAATGATTCAAATATTCGCTCAATCCTGTTTTCGGGTATCCCTATCCCTGTATCGGCAATTGATACCTCAATTATGTTTTTGCCGGGTATTTCACGTGAGGATACCGTGATAGATCCCATTTCGGTAAACTTTACCGCGTTACCCACCAGGTTCATCATTATCTGCTGTATACGGTTCTCATCACCTTCAACAAACTCTGTTTCCCCCGGAATATCCACTTCCACTGACAATTGCCTGGTCTCAATAACCGGTTGCAGAATTGACAGAACGAACTGAGCAACGGAGCATATATTCACCGTTGTTCGTACAAGTTCGATATCCCTGTTCTTCAACTTGGAAAAATCAAGGATGTCATCAACCAGGTATGAAAGCCTTTGCCCGCTTCTCACTATCAGGGCAAGGTCATGAACCGCTTCTTCGGGCATCCGGCCTCCAACACCACCAAGGAGTGATTCTGCAAGTCCTATCATGCCATTGAGTGGTGTACGTAATTCATGGGATATATTGGCAAGGAACTCGTCTTTTAAATGGTCAAGTCTTTTCAGATCCCTGTTGTTGTCCTGCAGCTGCGAGATCTCCATGTTTATCATCCTGGTGAGATGATTGAAGGTATTTGCCAGCCGGCCTATCTCATCATTGCCCGTCACAGGTACCTCGTAATTCATGTTCCCGCTTTCAAATTCTGATACAGCAGATGTCAACCTGTCTATTGGCCTTGAAAAAAACCTGCTGAAAAAAAGGCCCAATATACTTACAACCAGGATAACCATGCCGGTGGCAACAAGTGCAAACATTCTCATTCTGCGAACAGGTGCCAGTATTTCTTCTTCTGAATACAACAACCTCGCCAGGCAAAGGGGACTTTTCCCGGGTAGTGAAGCCGTCTGTACAAACTGGTAACACTGGCCATTACCATTGGGACATTTCACGTTTGAAAACCCCGTATTCCCTTCCAGGTGTTCCACCATCTCTTCATCCAGTTGTGCCATCTTCTCATCTTTAAGATCGATACCGGGGAACCGGGCAAGGACAATCCCGTTATAACGGGTCTTGGATGAAAGGAGAACCGCCTCTGCCGATATCAAGCCATCTTTGTCGAGCACCTGCATCATCTTCATGTATTCACCGGCATCCACCCGGGTTGAGTTGAGGTCTCCTCCATTCAGTAGCAGGGTATTCAGCACGGTTCGCGCCAGCATGCTTCCCTGCAGTTCTCCCTGGTGCATCAGCATTGATATTGTCTCATCCTTCTGCCTGTCCAGTATAAAGAGGGACACCGGGAGAGCAGCAAGCAGTGTGATTATTATAAAGGCGATGATGAACTTGTAGCGTAACCTCATGAACCACCTATTGGAATTTTTCCATTGTTCTCAGGTGTTTTTTCGCCCTTGAAAGATAGACACGGGCCACCTGGTTTTCCGGATCTATGAGAAGTATTTTCTGCATAATTGATATACATGCTTCGTAATTCCTTTTGTTAAAGGCCTCGATACCGTTCTTTTCGAGTGTATCGATCCTGTCTTTGAGCATGTTCCTGGTGTTTTCAAGCTTTTTGCCGGCCTTCTCCATGTAGGCGGACGCGTGGATCAGGTAAGGTATTGCAGTATAATACCTGTCCCTGGCAAGGAGTGCGACTGCCTCGTCATAGGCATTCTCTGCTTCCCTTATCTCTTCAAGTTTCTCGACAGCTTCATCCAGGTCGGGATCCAGGCTCAATGCCTTTTGAAAATATTCTTTTGCCTTCCCCGCCTTCCTGTTTTTCAACTCCTTTATACCTTTCCGGTAGTTCTCCCTGGCGCGGTCAAGGCTGGAACGCATTTCCTTCCTGGCTTCTTCACGGTATTCCCCGGGTTCGCCGGCGGCAAGGGTATACGAAACCCCCATGTTGAAGGAATTATTCAGCAGGGGTTCTCTCGAAAGCCACACCTGGCTGTAGACGGCATCAACTCGAAGGGACAACCGGTGAGTGATCTTCACATATGACCCTGCTGTCAGAACATATCCTGGTTTGAATGTATTCACCTCCTGCCCCGTAAGAACAGCATTTACCCGAAGGTACCGCAGGTCAAGGCCCGCTCCCGCAAAAAACCTGAAATTTTCATGCACGTCATAATATAACAGGGGAGCAAGGGTCATCTCGTACGAGTACAGGAAGGAATCATTACTGCTGGTAAACTCGTGGGATGAGAGAGCAAGCCGCGTATCTGCCATAACATACCGGTTTAACGGAAAGGTGATGTACATTCCGTATGCAATGGAGGAATTCAACTTACCACTGTAATATCCCGGTATACTGGAATAACCTCCAAAGAGGCCTATGGTTACACGATCATCGGGGATAACCGGCCCTGCATTATTATTCCCGGCATACGTACATTTTGAAATGAATAAAAACAGAACACAAATGCTGATCTGCAGAAACAGAAGCGGGACAACTTGCTGGCGGCATGCTGGTCTTTGAATTGTCAGATTCCCCATCAGGCGATACTATCACATCCATGTTTTAGTGTAAATATACAGTACGCTGTTTCAACACAAAGTCAAGACAGTTCTTTACCAGCAGATACAGATAAGATCATGAGAGGATACACATACAGGTGCCCCTGAAGATATCCATTTGCTAACGATACTATCGCTGTCACCAGTTCGACCGTTATATGAAACAGTTCCATTGCTCCAGGTGTCACATGTATTAGCCGCATCAAGACTGCCCTCAGTTGTTGACCCCGACCACCAGCTGGATGCTGCCACGCCTGCGGCATCCAGTGCTTTATTTATAGAACCATCCATCAGGTCATCCCAGTTGTATGCCACAAGGGTCCCGTCGGGTGATCTCACCGGCCAGTCCATGGGCACGCCATGCATGGCGGGAAAGTTCTTGATTGCATCGGTATCAGATATGCTTATGAATGCAACTACATGACTGGTTTCCAATTCAGGGTGCTCTTCTTCTTTTCGCTCAGCACACATGTTATCAAGTTCTTCACGTGCCGAGGAAGCGGTCATGGTCGCCATGTTGCCCCGGTACGTTCCCACGGAAAAGATATAGATAACTCCCCTTGTCGTTGCGGAGGTTGTGCTATACGCCGAGATATTATCATCTCCATCACGTATCACCACATTAAAGTAATAGGTGGTTCCCTTATCAAGTGTTTCTGCCATCACCTGTGTTGTATTTATATACCAGCCGGTAACGGGGGAACCGTTATTCATGGCATCGGTTGCCGTTTTTATATTGTTCGATCTTGAACGGTACACCCTGTATTCAAGGTTTTCCACAGGCGTCATATCATCTGAGCCCTTTGCCCACTGCAGTTTCACACTGTTATCATTCACTGATGACGTGGTGATGATACCATCATTCCCGGAATTCGGAAACTGGTTGAAAGGATCAGGATTACCTGACGTATCCTCATCCTGTTGTGCGGCAGTATTCTCTTCGTTTACTACATCTTTAACACCATCTTCAAAACAGGCAGTAAAAACGGCAAGTACAAACATGAAAACCAGCACAAGTACAACATTGATAACCGACCGTACGGTATGTGCTGAAAAATGAAAAATCACTGCCTTCTTTCCAGCAGTGATTACCTTTTCTTCCCGGGCTTTAAGCCCATTCTTTAACAGTTTCATAATTGCCTCTTTTTGCTACCTGTTTTACCACCTGTCACGTATAAGTTTTATACAACCACTTTCCGTCTACAAACATTAATTTACTAAAAGGCTGTGCAAAAATCAAGAAATATTTATTTTTTTGCATTTTTTAGTAATCGGTGTGATAATCGATGCACAGTATGAAAGTATCGCCCTCAATAGTGGCAAATGACGTGGACATGGTGGTACAGAGTTCTCCCGTTGCAGTCGAAATATACGGTTCCGTTGTATACTTATTCATTCCAGCATTAATAAAGTAATAGTAATCCTTGAACGAGAGGTCCTCTCCTGTTTCTGCAGGACGAAACAACCTGCTGGTTGCCGGTGCGCTGAATCCCGGGTTCATAACCGTTCGGGTTATCTGCACACCTTTTGAATCAAGTATATAGCCACAACTAATCTCTGTAAGCCCTGCCAGCAATTCGGTAAGTGTTTCATCCAGTTCAGAAGCATAACAGTTTGAAAGTTCACTCTTTATTTCAGCTGTTATGTGGTTAAGAAAACGAAACGTATCCCTTTTCTTCTGGATCTTTTTCAGCGTATGTTCCCTGAAATCAAGTGCCACTTCTTCTATAGTTTCATATAAAGATCCCACGGGTATATCAGCAGCCGGGGCAGGCTCAGCAAAGTAATATCCCTGCAGGACATCTACCCCCAGTTCAAGAAGATGTGCCGCATCATCGCTGTTTTCAATCCCTTCTGCTACTATCACCGCACCCGTTTTATGCCCAAGGTTCACTATTGAACGGGAAACTTCCTGCCTGTAAAAACTCTTGTTCACATCCTTCACAAGTGAGCGGTCAAGCTTCAAGAGATGGGGGCTGATAGAGAACAACCTGTCCCAGTTGAGGTTCTGTCGACCCATGTCGTCAAGGGCAACAAGGAACCCGTTATCCTTGTAATCATCGACAAAGGACCGGAGCAGGTCGGTATGACTGTTGCATGATTCTACTATTTCGATCATAACATTTCCGGGATGGATATTATACTGGTTAACCATATCCAGGAGCATATTCGAACAAAGGAAGGTATCATCAAGAAAGGTAATATCCATGTTTATTGACAAAATGTGCTCCGGGTTAAGCCGGTGGAGAGGGGCGTATGCCTGTATGCCCTTTTTGCGGCATAGCCTGTCAAGTTGGAGCACCACTCCCTGCTCCCTGGCAGACTGAAATAATATATCAGGAGGAATAATAGAGCCTTTTTCAGGATGGATACCCCTTGATAATGCCTCGTAGCCAATCACCTTTTTTTTACGAAGGGATACCATTGGCTGAAAATGTGTTTCTATCAATTCTTCATCAATTATTCTCTTTATGTCAAAATCAATTGCTATCTGCATACCATTACCGTTTATCTCCGTATTTACGAGGACAATAATACAGCAGGCAACCTGCTGTATACCAGTTTTTTATAATAATTTCAGCAGGTTGCCCTGATCAACATGGAGGTAATACGGTCTTTCAAACCCCGTGCATCCCGATGATGGCTATACTGCATACATTCATCATGGGAAATCCACCCAGGTTGTGGGTCAAGCCCAGCTTCGGATCCTTCAACTGCCGCTCTCCTGCCCGTCCATGAAGCTGGAGGTACACCTCGTACAGCATACGCAGCCCCGATGCGCCTATGGGATGGCCAAAGCATTTCAACCCGCCATCGGTCTGGCATGGTATCTGCCCATCCAGGTCAAAAAAGCCGTTTAAAATATCTTCCGGTGCACTGCCCCTTTCAGATATATGCAGGTCTTCCATTGTAATAAGTTCTGTAATCGAAAAGCAGTCGTGAACTTCCAGCATGCTCAGTTCTTTCCTGGGATCTTTAATGCCCGCTTCACTGTACGCTTCACTGCTCGCCTTTGATGTGGTAACAAAATGCGCGCCATCCCAGTTGCTGAACGCAATTTCCTCACCGTTACTCAATGCCAGTTGCAATGCCTTCACTGACACGAAATCCTTTTTCCCCATCTTTTTTGCAAGTTCGGGGGTGGTGACTATGGCACAGGCCGCGCCATCACTGACCCCGCAACAATCAAAAAGGCCAAGCGGGAAGGCGATCATGGGTGCGTTCAGTACCTGGTCCTCTGTGACCGCCTTCTGCAAATGGGCTTTTTTATTCAGCACGCCATTCCTGTGACTTTTTGCCGAAACATGGGCCATGGCCTTTTTCAGGTCTTCCATCTTTACACCGTATTTGGCCGTGTATCCGCTTGCCAGCATGGCAAAACAACCGGGCGCCGTTACGTTGGGAAACCAGAGCCCATTCAACGTGCCGATGGCAGAACTGAACTCCGGAAGTCCACCATACCCCACATCCTTGAGTTTTTCCGACCCTATGGCCAGGGCAATGTCATACGCGCCTGATGCCACTGCATATACTGCCCCCCTGAAAGCCTCTGTGCCGCTTGCACAAAAATTTTCAGTGCGGGTTACTGCTATATTAGGAAACCGCAATGCCATGGAGGCGGGCAGCGCGCTTTTCCCTACGTTGACCTCGTCAAAACAACTGGAAAACCATGCGGCCTCTACCTGGTTCTTTTCTATACCTGCATCCTGGATAGCTTCTTCGAAGGCTTCCACCATCAGGTCCTCTGAACTGTCTTCCCACCGTTCACCAAACTTTGTACAGCCCATTCCTATTATGGCTACCTTGTCACGAATACCCTTAGCCATGAGATACCTCCTCTGCCTTTGGGACTGCCTTCCAGAAATATCCACTGAAGCCACGCACATGGTCCCGGTATTTCCGCCTGAAAGACAGGTCCATTTCCATCCCTACCGATACGTTATCAAGCTGGCAGTCCGTGAAGTCCAGCATTGTACGTCCACCACCCTCGAATTCAACAAGTCCATATATTGCGGGAGGGTCAATTGAAGCAGCCAGCATATCCCCGGTATACATGAGCACCCTGGCAGTCTTTCCCGGAAAACTGTAATCTTCCATGTCATTCACCGCGTTGCATTCCGGGTTCACACACATTGGTGTTGGAGGGAACTGTACAGTACCACATGCCCTGCACTTTGCCCCTGTCATGCCCAGTATCATTTTCCTGTGACGCCATAGTGCGGTAAGCGGAGTATTTTTTACCGATTCACCCCTGATGCCCATATCCGCTTCAAGCATGTCCCTGAACTTGAGATACCTGGGATAAGATGCCATCTCCAGCCTGTGTCCCAGCAATTCTGCGAATCCCCGTGGTCGTGATAATTTTTCTATATTATCCGTAACCCTAAAGCCCAGCACATCACATCCCTGTCCAAAACCGGCAATCACTATGATCTCCCCCGGTCTGGCCTTATCCAAAACCGGGTTAAGCATAAGCAGTGGATGTGCTGACCCGGTATCCCCGCAACTATCATGCAGGTTATCCTGTACCTTCTCTTCCGGCAGGCCCAGCTTTCTGGCGATGTTCCTGTGCTCACGGTTGTAGTAGCAGGGATATACCACGTGGGATACGTCTTCGATCTTAACAGAATGCCGTGCCAGGAAACCCTTTATTGCTTCCGGGATAATGGTTGCAAAGCCTTCATCCCGAACCCATCTTTCTTCCCAGTTATAATCGAATTTATTTCGAGGACTCCTGTAATGATCAACCAGGTCATGTTGTATTGAGTATGATCCGAGATATTCAGCTATTACGTTGTCATCACCAACTATCACCGCCGCGGCACCATCCCCTATGAACATTTCGTACATGGTTGCTGATTTTGCCATCCTGTTATCCGAAGCGGCAACCATTATGGCAGAAGATGCTCCGCTTGACGCGGTTTCACACGCGGTAATAAGAGCACCTGTTCCCGATTTCAACGAACCGGTAAAATCAGACGTACGTACTCCTTCCTCCGGCAGGTTGAGTGCATTCGCGATGATCCCTGCATTTTGCCTGTCAAGGAAGGGAGGGGTGGTGGTGGCATAAAACAGGGTATCCACCTTTTTCATGTCCGCATCCCTGCTGCAGTCATACGCGGCGGCAACAGCCATGGTCAATGCGTCCTCGTCCCAGTTTGCCACGGTGCGTTCACCTTTGGCCACGGCAAATATTACCGGGTTAAACCATGCCATGTTTTGCACCACGGTCATCCTGGGCAGCCTGTTACGCGGCAGGTAACCTCCATAACTCACAATTCCAGCCATTACTTTCCTCCTCCTGGACACCCGGCGGGAAATCTCCCGTCGGGTCGTTTTTGCGTTCTTTTTTATTTCAAAAGTGGAGCCATGAAACCGAAACTTTCCCCCAGGTTGTTCAGGGGTTTGGCATCACCTATATCGGTGATCTTATCCCAGTTCTCTTTTATCTCCTCCGGTGATATTTCACGGGAACCGTCCCCGATAATTGTACCGCTTGCACACACAACAGCGGTTCTGCTGTACCATCCTGCTGCACAGTTGAATATCATTCCACTGTCCTGGCAGTCTTCCGAGGCGAGGTACAACACCAGTGGTACTATGAAGTCTGGCTTTAGCTTTTCGAACATTTCAGGCGGCAGTACATCTTCGGTAAGCCTTGATGCCGCCACCGGTGCGATAGTATTGGTAAATATGCTGTTCTTGGCGCCTTCCAGTTTCAATACGTTCATTAAGCCTATAAGTCCCGTCTTTGCGGAGGCGTAATTTGCCTGTCCAAAGTTACCGTAAAGACCGGCACCTGAAGTGGTAAATATGATCCTGCCGTACCCCTGTTCCTTCATCGCAAGGAAGGCAGGCTGGGTCACGCAGTATGCACCACGCAGGTGAACCGCAACAACCGAGTCCCATTCGGCCTCTGACATCCTGGAAAAGCTCCTGTCACGAAGAATTCCAGCGTTATTGACCAAAACATCAATCTTCCCGAAAGCGTCAATAGCGGTCTTGACGATGTTCTGTCCACCTTCAATTGTTGCAACGTTATCGTAATTTGCAACAGCCTCTCCACCCTGTGATCTTATCTCGTCAACAACCGTATCCGCCGCGTTGTGACTTTCACCAGACCCATCTCGTGATCCACCAAGGTCATTGACCACAACCTTTGCGCCTCTTTTCGCAAACTCCAGGGCGTAGTTCTTCCCCAGACCGGCACCGGCCCCGGTAATTATTACTACCCTGTCCTTGAAATCAATTGATGCCATATACAACCTCCCATGTATTTATCATGAATTATACTTGTTTTAATTACCATTCACCATCCACTAAACACCATCATCCACCATGCACCAGCTGTTACGCAACACGTCCTTACCCTCGTTATTGACAGCGTTTATGCCGTAACGTGTTCCCTCACCGGTTTTCTCTACCTGGAAGCCCTCGAAGCTTATGGTTTGTCCCGGTATAACCGGCCTTGCAAAACGGACTTTCAGGGCACGTAATCTCATGGGGTCACGATCATCCCCGCAGAGGTTATCCACAGCCGCCTTATGGGTAAATGCCATTGTACACAAACCCTGTAATATTATCCCGGGTAAGCCAACCTTTTTTGCAAATTCATCATCAACATGTATTGGGTTATGATCTCCCGATGGTTCTGCGTAAATGAAACTTTGCCCGTTCCTTACCTGCATGCTGTCCTTCCAGAGGACATTCGTCTTCTCAATGGTTTCTTCTTTGTGATCATCCGGTTTCCCTGAACCGGCACTTCGGTCATAGAATTCCCATTTTGATCTTACCACTTCCTCACCATCCTGGTTACTACTGGTAGTTTCCCAGCCGAGGATCCCCCCTCTTTCACGGACATGGATATGACGTATAGTTCCTTCGGTGGTTATCACGTCATCCGGCCGTACCGGCTTTAGCCAGTGAAATTCCTGCGAGTAATGCACCACCATCATCATGTTCATACCAATCTCTTCGTCAAACATTATCCGGGCCGTGGGACCCGCAGCATAATGAACCGCGTACATGGGAGGAACTATGATACCCCCCTGCCTCCTGTTATCATAAAACGCATTATTATCCTCGTTATACGCCAGGGCATAATAGATACTTTCGTGCCTGGATATCGTTACAGGTGAAGAGGTGTACGTTTTACCGATGACGTTCTCATTGAGCGGCATAGATGTCCTCCGTTATTGTTATTACACAATGGCATGGGACACGCAAGAAAAATATGTAATTACATATTTATATATACAATATTACGCAAAAGCCGTATTTTATTGTATTATTGTAATACAATAAAATACGGTATAACTACTCATCCCGTGTGTCAATCTTTTTTCATTGGAACAAATGCTTCTTCACTCGCAGCTACCTTCACTCTTCAGTTTTGTGAAGATACACTGTATGCGTGGGGAATGGTATTGTTATGTCCGCCAAGTTAAGGGCATTGTATATCTTTTTGGTGGCTTCCAGTTTCTTTATATACTGATTCTCGTATATAGGCCACACCGAAGTCAACAACCACCCGAATTGCAGGGGCTGGCAAATTGTAGAAATCAGCAACCACAACTTTAATAACATTCCGATTGTCACTGACATCTGCATTTACGGCGTTTTCAGTCTTTGCACACAATCCAGACGGGAATACAATAGTAACAAACATCAGGGTATATATCAAGACCCCTCATTCCAGTTGTCCTTTAAAATTAATTATGTAAGCAAAATCTTTCTTCCCACATGTATGGTGGTATATCTGTCACCGAAAGCATTCTTGAACCGCTCAAGTGTCCAGTCAGAACTGTCGTGCGGGGACAGGGACACAACAGCCGGGTTTTCTTTCCGCAGCATTTCTATGGCGCTGAAAACGTCCTCCTCGTTAAGCCCATTCCATGGAACCCTGTCAGAACCCACCAGGCGCTGCAGGTTAATGGGGCCAAGCGTGATCCGTCCGCCGTGAACAGGGTAATGCAGACCCCCGATTACCGCGTATATCGGATCATCAAAAAGCATTTTTGCCCTTTCAACAATACGTTCAATAGCAGGATGCCCGCAACCGATTATCAGCACCAGCCCCCTGCCCTTCAAGCGAACTGCCAGGACATGCTCAAGGGTATGCCCCATCAGGTACAAAAAACGGGGCATCGCTCCCATTGAATATACTCCTTTTGTTATTTCAACCGGTTCACTGGCAATGTGCACGTCCATCCGGTCTGCCTGTACCCGTGTAGATGGTGCCACCTGCTCGGGAGCATACACAGGTACTGATGGTATGGCCACATTACCGGCAGACGGGCTGAAAGTGCTGTTTTTCTGGTCTTTCATACCCCCCACGTGATCCAGGTGTACATGGCTTATAAAGATGGCATTGAGATCATCCATGGAAGCTCCAAGCCGATCCATGTTTTGCAGCAATGGAGACGGGTGCGAGGACACTGCATTTAACCCCATGTCCATTAAAATGGTATAATCATCAGCTTTAACCAGGTATGATACACCTGCCTCTGTTTTAAGGTTTTCATTCTCAGCATAATAGTCGATGAGTGGTAATATTGACAGCTGGCTAACCTGTCCGGGATTTGAAAATTTTTCATGTGATGCAGATGCAAGTTCCCCTGCCGCTTTCCTTCTTCCTGCAAGCAGTTTTACAAGGGTTAAAAGAAACAGTAACACTACGATTGCCAGAAATCCTGCAATTATATAAAGAGCTGTCATGCTATACCTCCGTTACCCGTTGCGGGTAATAATTTTTACTACCATTTTAATGCGCATAATTCAATGAATTTTTTAATAATAACAGTTGAACAGTAACATTGTTTTTTTGATAAAATATGAAACAATGATAAAATTAGACTTGACTAAGTATGTTTTTATATAGTAGTAACTTTACATACAAGAAAAAAAGAATAACAATGGTACATTTACATGGCAAAAGAACCTGTGGACATATCATGTGATACTTCAGAATTTGAAGATTCAGGGCTTACCGCCAACATGGAAGATTACATGGAAAATATCGCTCTCCTTGCCAGGGAGAAGAACGTTGTACGCGTGAAGGATATTGCCAAAAACCTTGACATAAAGATGCCCAGTGTCTCCGCCGCGCTGAACAAGCTTAAAGAAAAAGGACTGATAAACTACGAGAAGTACGGGCATATAGAGCTTACCCGCAAGGGACAGAAGATCGCTGAAAGTATTTACCGGCGTCATTCATTCCTGGCAGAGTTTTTCCATTCTATTTTGAAACTGGATGAAAAGAAATCCAATGACCAGGCCTGCACAATTGAGCATCATCTTTCACCGGAGGCCTGTACGCAATTATACAAGTTTATCGAGTTTTACAAGTCAGAGGATAACGCCAACGAGGACTGGACCGAAAGATTGTCCGCCACCCTTCTCGAAAAGCATCTATCTGAACTCAAGGCGGGGGACAGTGGTGAAATAGTCCGTATCCTGGGAAGCGGCCCTCTCAAGAAAAGGCTGGTTGAAATGGGTTTCCGCAAGGGTGAGAATATCCGCGTGGTAAAGTATGCCCCGTTGCGGGACCCCATGGAAGTAGCGATAAAGGATTATCTCATCTCCCTGCGGGTAGAAGAAGCACGATCAATCATAGTATCCGGAGCCAGTGATCGGGAAGAATAATGTCAAAGAAAGAAATTGTAATAGGACTGGTTGGTAACCCAAACTGCGGGAAGACAACCCTGTTTAACGCCTTCACCGGGGCCAGGCAAAAGGTGGCAAACTGGGGCGGTGTAACCGTGGAACGCCGGGAAGGGTACTGCAGGCATCGTGGGTATCGCATCCGCATCATCGATCTGCCCGGGACGTACAGTCTCACGTCCTACACTATTGAAGAACTGATCACCAGGGACTTTATACTGAACGACAGGCCCGATTTTATCATCAATGTCATCGACTCGGGCAACCTTGAGCGGAACCTCTATCTCACCTCGCAACTGGTCAACATGGAAGCAAGTGTGATCCTGGCATTGAACATGTTTGACGAGGCCAGGGCAAAGGGCCTGGAAATTGATACGGAACAACTTGGACGACTCATGGGCATGCCGGCTATCCCCACCATCGGCACCAGGGGAGAGGGCATCCAGGAAATACTGGACACCATTATCGATGAATATACAAAACCTGACGAGAGATTGCGTCACATTTCCATACCATTTGGCAGGGATATCGAACACCAACTGGACAAGATCCAGAACCTCATGGAAAAATACAGCAGCGGGGGCCTCCCCTATCCATCACGGTGGATGGCAATACGCCTGCTGGAAGGCGACAGTGACGTTGAAAAGAAATCCGCATCCCTCGACCTTCCCAAAGAGTTCATGGAGGAAGTTAAGAACTCGAGAAAGCATATTGAGAACATTTACCATGATGATATTGAAACTATCTTTTCCGATGTGCGATACGGATTTATCAGCGGCGCAGCCAAAGAAGTTGTACGGAAAACCCATATTAAACGCAGGGACCTGACAGAACAGATCGACAGGGTTATCACAAACAGGTACCTGGGATTTCCCATCCTCTTCCTTTTCATGTGGATCCTCTTCAATATTACCTTTTCACTGGGCGAATACCCCATGCAGCTCATTGAATCAGCAGTTTCCTGGCTTGGTTCAAAGGCCCAGCTGGTAATTCCCGAAGGCCCCCTGAAACAACTGCTGATCGAAGGGGTTATTGGCGGGGTTGGCGGCGTCATCGTATTCCTCCCCAACATCCTTATTCTTTTCCTGGGCATCAGCTTGATGGAAGATACCGGCTACATGGCCAGATCTGCCTTTATTATGGACAAGATCATGCACCGCATGGGCCTGCATGGTAAGTCTTTTATTCCGCTGATCATGGGTTTCGGGTGCAACGTACCCGCCATCATGGCCACCAGGACGCTCGAAAACAAGAAAGACCGCATAGTCACCATTTTGGTCAACCCCTTTATGAGTTGTTCGGCACGTCTTCCCGTATACGTGCTGTTTGCCGGGGTTTTCTTTCACCAGCACGCGGGAATGGTAATATTCTCTTTATACCTTATCGGGATCCTGTTGGCATTTCTCTCGGCCAGGATTTTCAACGCTGTTTTTTTCAGGGGAGAATCTACGCCATTTGTCATGGAACTGCCACCGTACAGGATGCCTACCCTTAAAACAACCATCATGCACATGTGGGACAGGGCATCGCATTACCTTAGAAAAATGGGTGGAGTTATACTCGCTTTTTCCATAATCATATGGGTACTGGGTGAATACCCGAAAGCCCCGGAAGTCACAGCCCATTACCAGCAGCTGGCAAGCGAAACCCGCCAGGAATACAACAACAAAATTGAGAACCTGGTTCGGCAGGATCGCTATAACGAAGAGGCCGTGGACGGGTTAAAAGAAGACATGCAAAAAGAGCTGTCTACAATTTCCATGAAGCGGCAGACGGCTGAAACACGTGAAAGCTTTATCGGCAGGTTTGGAGATCTCATCTACCCCCTCATCAGGCCGCTGGGATTCAACTGGCAGATGGGAATATCCCTTTCAACAGGGTTTGTCGCCAAGGAAGTAGTGGTCAGCACCATGGGCGTCCTTTACCAGGGAAAAGACCCGTTCGACAGTTCGCCCCACGCGGCAGAACCGCTGGAAAAGAGGCTGAAGGAGCCGCGGTTCAATATTACACCGCTGGTTGCCTATACCTTCATGTTATTCGTCCTTCTCTATACGCCATGCATTGCCACCATAGTGGTGATCGGAAGGGAGATCGGCTGGGGCTGGAGTGTCTTTTCAATATTCTACCAGCTGCTCGTTGCCTGGTCATTCAGCTTTCTTGTATATAACATGGTACTGCTGCTGGGTTTTGCCTGACCTGTCTTGACTTTTCTGCTCTTATTGACTACGTTTTGATCATATCCCATGTTCTCCATGCAGGCGTACATGCCGTTACAGGGAGAATACACAACGTGACACCCCGATATCTATACAGCATCGAGGAAATAGAGAATACATACGCCAATGTACGTCACCATATCTCCACGAAGGAGATCATACTGAGACATTCAACAAACACCTCTGATATCAGATGGGTAGCCATTGACGGCCTGGATCTTTCAGAAACGAAACACGTGCTCGATCTTGGTTGTGGATACGGCTTTTTCATAGAAGCACTTGAAGGCAGGCTGCATAATGACGCGCTTATAACGGGTATTGACATAATCGACAACAGTAACAGGGAAATATTTCTTTTCACCGCCGATTCCATGGGATACGGGGGTGAATTCATCCATGGGAGCGCTGACATTATCAACAGCATGGATGAGAACATTTTCGACATGGTTATATCAAGTTATTCACTGTATTTTTTCCCCCACCTCATTCCTGCCATTGCCCGCATCCTGGTACCGGGAGGTGTTTTCATCTCGTTAACCCATTCCCGGCACACGCTGAAAGAGGTTGTTCAGATGATCCCGCTATGTCTTTTAGACGCAGGCATTGAACCACCGGAAACCATCAGCATTAAGCAGCTGTTTTCAGAATTCTGCCGGGAAAACGGGGAGTCACTACTTGAACCGTACTTTGAGAACATAGAGACCATAGAGTTCATCAACTCTCTTTTATTCAGGGATATACAAATTGACGATTGCATATACTACCTGGATAAAAAGAAAAACCTGCTCTTCAAGGAGGTTTTCACCAATTATGTTGACATGGCTCCCCTGGTGATGGATAACTTCTACTACAGGCTGATAAACGAAGTATCTACTGAAAGAATACTGAGACTGACCAAGGACGATGCCATCTTCAGGGCATTTCATTCTGTGAAACGCGGGGGAGAACAGGCATGAACAGGAACCGGGTCTATTGCGCCTACTGCGGGTCCCTGCTTACCAGGAAGATAATTGAAGACAGGGAACGTGATTACTGTTCCGAGTGCAACACGGTATTTTATGAAAACCCACTCCCCGTTGCTTCCAGCATTGTCATGAACGAGAAACGGGAGATACTTCTTGTTAAGCGTAAAAACGACCCCTATCGTGACATGTGGTGTCTCCCCATCGGTTTTGCTGAATCCCACGAGAAACTCCAGGAAGCGGCCCTGAGAGAGCTCAATGAAGAAGCGGGTATAGAAGGAGAGGTCATACGCCTTATTGACGTGGATACCGTTAATAACTACTACTACGGGAGCCTGGCCATTGTGACATACGAAGTAAAGAGGACGGGGGGGACGGTCATGGCAGGAGACGATGCTTCGGACGCGGGGTATTTCCACATTGACGCATTGCCTGATCTTGCCTGGTCTTCCAACGAGAAGGCTGTTGACGTATTCAAAAAGCTTTATCATGACATGTGGGCCATGATGGAATCTTTTAAAAACCTGTACCCTTCAATTGATTCACCTTATGAAATATCCAACCATGAACAGCACCAGGAGGAGCTTCTCTCCAACGTGCTTATATCCATGATCGACTCGGACTTTGCCCTGATAACGGGGGAGTGGCAGGAGGAGATGCAGGCACGTTTAGAAATACTTGCACCGTGGTTTGACATTATCACATGGATACATACCGCCACACTCAGGAGCGTTCAACACTGGTTACAGGGGAATTTGAGTACTTCACTTTTCAAACAGTTTTCAGCGGCGGGAAAGGCGCTAAAAGACCATGATGTGCCTCTCGAGGAGGTTCTTACCGCCCTGGCATTGAGCAGGAAATCCATATGGCAGCATGTTATACGCAGAAGAATTCTTGCATCTCCCCTGGAAATTTATATCTCCCTGGAATTGAATAACAGGATCATTTTCTGTTATGACCGGGTAATATATAATCTTACTCGCGGATATAACGCCCTGTAACAGAAAACGCGATGCCTGAAGCATCGCGTTTTCTTTATACGTTAGTGGAGGTTTATGTAAGTATATATGGGCCTTACGCGCTTTGCTGCTTCTTCTTTTCTCGAAGCCTTTCAAGTACCTTCGACTGGGTTTCGGAAGGAAGCGGTGCGTACTTAGAAAATTCCATTGAATAATTCGCCCGCCCGCTGGTCATACTTCTCAGCTGTGTTGCGTACCCGAACATTTCCATGAGTGGCACGAACCCGTTTACTTTCTGGGCGCCTTTTCTGAACCTTCTCATTGACTCAACCCGTCCCCGTCTCCTGTTGATATCTCCAATTACGTCCCCGATATAATCATCGGGTGTGTTTATCTCTATCTTCATCTGGGGCTCAAGCAATACCGGTGTGGCTTTCATGAACGCTTCCTTGAAACACATTGACGCACAGGTTCTAAATGCCATATCTGAAGAGTCAACCGCGTGAAAACTGCCATCAAGAAGCACTACGCGCACATCAACCACGGGGAAACCCCCAAGTATGCCTTCTTCCATGGACGCTTTCACACCTTTTTCTACTGAAGGTATAAATTCGGCAGGTATGGCTCCACCCTTGATATGATCAATAAATTCGAACCCTTTTCCTTCATTGGGTTCAATCCTGAGAACACAATGAGCATACTGTCCTTTCCCGCCGGTCTGCTTGGAATACTTCACCTCGTTTTGAGCTTCATTGGTAATAGCTTCCCTGTAGGAAACCGAGGGCTCACCCACTTCAACGTCAACATTAAATTCATGCTTCAGGCGGTCGACGATAATCTCGAGGTGCAGTTCACCCATACCCGCAATGATGGTTTCACCTGTTTCATCGTCAACACGTACCGTGAAAGAGGGATCTTCCATTGCCAGTTTTCGAAGGGCAATACCAAGCTTTTCCTCTTCCTTCTTCGAGGTTGGTGATACCTGCAGGTCAATAACCGCGGGTGGCACGTAGATGGATTCAAGGGATATGGGATTTTGCATGTCACACAGGGTATCGCCGGTCTTGGTTACCTTCATGCCGATCAGGGCAACGATCTCACCGGGACCCGCTGATTCGATCTCTTCCCGTTCCTTGGCCTTTATCTTCATGATACGGCCTATCCTCTCGGTCTTACCCTTCGTGGTATTGTTCACCTGCATCCCGCTTTCAAGCTTACCCGAGTAGATCCTGATAAAGGTCTGCTGTCCAACGTAAGGATCATGAATAAGCTTAAATGCCAGGGCGGCAAACGGATCATTTGCGGACGGGTGCCTGGCATGGGTCTTTTCCGGATTTTCAAGATCTGTTCCGAAAATGGCACCAACATCTACCGGTGATGGCATGTAATCGATCACCGCGTCCAGGAGCAGCTGTATACCCTTATTCTTGTAAGCGGCCCCGCAAAGCACAGGTGTAATAAGAAGCTTAAGGGTGGCCTCTCTTGCAGCACGCCTGAGAACATCTTCGGGTACATCCTTCTCTTCAAGGAACAACTCCATGATCTCTTCATCGTAATCTGCAAGTTTCTCAACCAGGAACAGCCTGGCCTCTTCACATTTATCCTTATAATCCTCTGGTATCTCCTCCACGGATCGTTCTAAATCCCTGAATATGACTGCCTTTCTGCTGATTATATCAATACAGCCCTGGAAGTCATCCTCTGCACCAATGGGAAGATTGAATGGCACCGGGTTGGCATCAAGGTACTTTTCCATCTGCCCAACCACTTCGTAGAAATCTGCGCCAACACGGTCCATCTTGTTCACGAACGCAATACGCGGTACATGATACCTGTCCGCCTGGTTCCATACGGTCTCACTCTGGGGCTCAACACCACCCACGGCACAGAAAAGGGCTACCAGGCCGTCAATAACACGAAGTGATCGTTCAACCTCAACCGTAAAGTCAACGTGCCCGGGTGTATCAATAATATTGATATTATGGTCATCCCAGAAACAGGAAATGGCTGCAGAGGCGATGGTAATACCCCTTTCCTGTTCCTGTTTCATAAAGTCCATGGTTGCCTGTCCATGATGCACTTCTCCCAGCTTCCTTGTGGTACCGGAAAAGAAGAGTACTCGCTCGGTAACGGTCGTCTTACCTGCATCGATATGGGCGGCGATCCCGATATTTCGTAATTTCTGTAGTGACATATGTATATTACCTCATTCTTTGAAATTTCTATAGTTCAACTTACACAGCGAACAACACTGCGCTATTGCATGTAGGGATTTTTAATTATAAGAACAACGAGATATGAAGCAGAAGAGTTACATAGAATAATTTCCCCACGAACTGCGTTTTGTTCGTTATCGTCAGCATGTTGCACTAAAAACAGCCCTTTTGTTAGCAGGGCTGTTCTACTACAATAGCATATAAAACAACTTTCTTTAATAATAGCACATCTTTTGTCAAAATAATGATATTTTTATAAATTTTCCATAAAAAAAGGGATTATTTATTCATTACTGACAATTTTCATCACGTCCAGCATAACCCTGGAATGATGCGCGTATGACGATGAAGGATACTCCTTGATAAGTCGTGAAAAAATTTCCGCCGCCTTTTCTGAATCACCCATTTTCTTGTAGCATATCCCCATTTTGTACATGCCGCGAATGCCCGGTTCAGTCCCGGGATACTCTTCAAGCAGTGAACGGTACACCTCTGCCGCCCTGTCATACCTGAATTCATCAAAGTATATATTTGCGATCATTCTGTATGCCTCTGCCCTGTGCGCGCCATGGAGAAACAATTCCAGGTATTCCTGCAGATGACTTGTTGCGCGCTGGTATTTTTCCAGCTGGTAAAAATACTTACCCTGATCGAATTTCATCTGGTCTGCCACGCGCTCCATGTTCATTGTATCACCTTCTTCGTCGCCGTTATCCTGGGCCATCGAATACTGGCAAATCACCAATAATACACACAATAGTGCAATGAACGTATAGCACCTCACCTGCAACCTCCTCTACAAGGGTGGAAACTGAAGCTGCCGGATACAAGCCGGTTTTTCACGGGTTCCCTGTTCATACTATATTTTCGTACAAACCAGGGTTTTTATTCTGCATTTTTTTATGTCCCATCATGTTAAAAATATATTTAATCGTCCCCTGCGCTCAACGCCGTGCTGAGCGACGCCGAAGCATAAACGCGGATTCATTGAGAATTTCCCCGTTCACTTTTCACTTCTCACTTTTCACTTATCCGTGTTCATCCGCGTGTATCTGTGGTTAAAAAAAATCATGTAAATTGCAATTTCATAGATTATTGTTATAAAGAACTGTTTCCCATTCCGAGGAATCCGGAAAAAGTGAAATATATTTGTTATTACTAAGCTATTATCAAAACAACAATCAATTCTCTATAATTAACAGGAATAGTGATGGTTCCCCCCTCCTGCGGCGGTGAAAACCGGAAAAATAAAATCGGTGTTGACATTCATTTTACGATGATTGAATATTTTGAAAATGACAGCTGAAAAGTTACATTTTTTATACATATAAATTATTGTGGACGAAACCCTGCTTTTCTTTTTTTATGGTAAGAAAAAAGGGGGCATCATGAGTCATATAAAGTTATACCGACGATTCTATTTGTATATGCTTGTGTACGGGAATGCCCTCTCCGCATTAATTGGAGCACCGCTTACCGTTCTTTTCTTTATATGGCAGACAGAAATATCACTTTCAAACATTCACGTGGTTCTCGTTCCCGGTGCGGCTGTAATGGCAGTCGTGACCGTTCTTACTTATCTCTGGTACCAGTTCCTCCTTGCACCATTCCGCTGGTATTTCACTTCAAGGGAAAAGGGTACCGATTTTGGCGAGAAACAGGCACTCATTGTTAAGGAAAGGATCACTAATATTTCCGTCCTGTACTCACTGGGGCTCATTGGTCAGTGGATCATAGGTCTTCTTACCTTCAGTATTGTCAGTGCGTTATTGTATGGCCTTACTTTCGACCAGCTGCTCTACCTCTGGGTTGGTGGTATTATATCTATAAGCGTATCTGTGATGGCAGGATCTTTTTTCATTCCCCGTACCATCAATCGCATCGTGGAAAAAGGTGTATTTAATAACATTATCAATGTTATCAGCACCAGACCTGTTACCTGGTTTGGCTCTCTTGTTCCGGTTATAACCTCTTCAAACAGTATCGTAAGTATTCTACTGGTTTTCTTACTTACCGCTTCAGGAATTCTTCTTGCGCATAACCTTATAGAAGATCTTTATGAAACGAACGTTAAAACACTTACAGGGCAGGTTTCTGAGAACCTTGACAATACGTTCAATGAAGCATTCGAGGACATGGAATTAATATCGCAGCTTTCAAGCCCTTCCGAGTCAGCACGTCGTTTGAGATCCTTAAAGCCTGAATACAATGACATACTAATAATCGAAAATGGTAACATCATCTCTTCCCTTACCGGTCAATATAATTCCCTTATACGAAAATCGTGGAACAATCTGGAACTGGAAAAGTCCGGGAATAATGTAGTAAGCAAGCCTGTAATTGATAAGAAGCGAAACAACTCATACGTCATTGCAGGACACAGGCTGGGCAACAGGTTATATGCAGTCATTTTCCAGGCTAAGCAATTGAGAGAACTCATACTTGATGAAGTTGTTATTGGGCAGTCCGGTTATATATTTGTTGGTTATCAAGATGGTGATGGACTTGTTCACCCCAAAATGGATATTACCGTTAAGTCCATTTTTGATTATGACTGGGGTAAATCTCTCTACAAAAATGCTGGTACTTTCATTCCCTACCTGTTTCAGGGTGAACACAAGATCGGATACCTGGAAAATACCAATACAGGTTTTATACTTATCGCAACTTTTCCCAGGTCTGAGCTGAACATGTACTCTAAGAAACTGGCTATAATCACTGTGCTGATAGGTTTACTCTGGAGTATATTTGCCGCCGCAATAATCTACAGGAATGTACGCCGCCTTCTTTCACCATTACAAGAGGCCCGTGAAGTTATCAGTAATATCGCAAATGGTGACCTTACATCCCGAATGGACATCGCCCGTGGTGATGAAGTGGGCATCCTTTCCTCAGCTGTAAATATTCTTACAAATGAGCTGCGTGAAGCAATATCAGGAATTTACGGGATCTCAGATCAACTTGCATCCTCTTCGTCCCATATGTCCATGGCAATATCGTCATTCTCAGAAAATGTTCAGAACGAGGCATCAACCGTAGAAGAGATATCTGCCACCATCGAGGAGATATCTGCCGGGATGGAAAACGTTGCCAGAAGAGCAGATAGTCAGAACGAAAGCCTTGTGTCTCTTATATCACTGCTGAAAAACCTTTCAGAGACTATACAGAAAGTGGCAGATACAATGAACGTATCAATAGAACAAGTTGATATGATCACCAGGAAATCCAGCGAAGGCAGCCAGTCCCTGAACCAGATGAATAACACCATGAAGGTACTGGCAAAGAGTTCTGATGACATGAAAAATATTATACAGATAATAAATGATATATCAGAACAGATAAACCTCCTTTCCCTGAACGCAGCCATTGAAGCGGCCCGTGCCGGCGACTTTGGACGGGGGTTTGCAGTAGTTTCTGACGAGATCTCAAAGCTTGCCGATCAGACGGCACAGAGTATAAAAGAGATTGATAACCTGATAATGCAGAACAGTACTGAAATGTCGAAGGGGACAGTAACCATTGAACAATCCATTCAGACCTTCGGTATTATCATACAGGGTGTGGAACATGTTTCAGGCCGCATGCAACAGGTTGCAACTGAAATGAATGAACAACTATCCCTGAATACCAGGGTGCAGAAAATGATAACCGAGGTACAGGCCGGTTCGGAAGAGATAAAGAATGCAACCGGTGAACAGCGCGCAGCTGTTTCAGAGATATCAACTTCAATAGGGAGTATAAACGAACTGGCACAAACCAATGCGGGTGCAGCAGAAGAGATGTCTGCAAATGCTTCTAATGTTGAAGATCTTGCAGTAAAACTCAAGGATATGGTTTCATTCTTTAAGACTAAGGCGTAATGAAAAAGTGGTCAAGGGCTTCTTTTGCAATTCCAGTGTTCCTCCAACCTGCTCGGTCAACGCATGCAGCAATCGCAGTCCCAGTGTATCCTGGTTATGAATATCGATGTTTTCAGGAAACGTCGAACCATTATTTGACATTGAAATAGTATACTCATCATTGCCATCTACCATTGACATTTGCACTTTGAATTCAGGAGGAATGCCCGGGATGAAACCATGTTTCATGGCATTTGTTGCGATTTCATTCAATATAAGGCCAAGAGGTATGGCAATCCCGAGGGGGAAATTGATATCAGGCATGTTCAGCTCATAGCGAACCCTGTCTCCCGGGTACGTGGAGAATATCTCTTCGAGCAGTTCCTCAACATACTCCCTCAGGTTAATACTTGTTAATTCGTCAGAGTAATAGAGCTTTTCATGTACGATCCTGATGGCATTAACCTGATCTTTTAGATCAGACAGGTCGATCTTATCTCCAGTAGTTGACTGCTTAAGGTTAATGAACGATGATACCATGGCAAGGTTGTTCTTTACCCTGTGATTAATTTCTTTGAGCAGAAACTCTTTTTCCTGCAGCAACCCTTCTATTTTTTCCTCCCTCTCTTTTTGTTCGGTAATATCAGTGTTAAATCCCACAAATCGGACACCTTTTCCTGGCTCATCGAAAAGGGCCTTCCCCCTGCCCGTTATCCAGCGGTAAGTACCATCTTTTGCCCTCATTCTAAAAGTTGACTCGTAGAAATCTGTTTCACCTTCCAGGTACCGGTTTACCCGGTTATACGCGTCTTCCAGGTCATCAGGATGGACAAGGTCACTCCAGACAGCACTTGTATAAGGCAGTTCATCGGGATGGTAACCAAGCATGGTTGCAAACCTTTCCGAATGATAGGTATCATTTGTTAAAAGGTTCCAGTCCCACAGGCCGTCCCTGCTTCCCTCTACTGCCAGCCTGAACCGTTCCTCGCTTTCCCGTAAGTCATGCTGCGCAGCCCTCAGGTTGGACACATCATGGAATATTGCCTGAAGGCAGTTATCCCCTGCTTTACTTGTATTCATTATTACCGGGACAGTTTCACCATTCATTTTCTTTATGAACCGTTCCATGTACACGGTCTCTCCAGCATGTACCCTGTCATACCTGAGAGGGTTACTTTTTAACTCAGTGTCCGGGAAGAGCAATGTAATATTAGATCCTGTTAATTCATCGATGCTGTAACCTGAGATCTTGCTCATGGAGATATTGGCATCAGTGATATAACCGTCATTGGTACCTATAAGAATTCCGTCCGCGGCATTATCAAAGATTGACTTGAAACGCTCTTCACTGCTTTTAACACGCTCTTCAATCTCTTTTTTCTTTGTTATATCCCTTGTTACTGATAATATGTGAGGTTCATTATTAATATTGATGACCCTGGCAGACATCAATCCCGTTTTCAATGTCCCATCTTTGCACCTGAAAATTGATTCAAGGTTTTCCATCACCCCGTTTTTCTCCAGACCTTCTACGAGTTTTTCACGATCTTCTGGAATTGCCCATACCTCAATTTCAGAGGAAAGTTTCCCTATGACATCTTCACGTGTATATCCCGTTAATGCGGTAAACCCTTCATTTATATCAATATAAAGGCCATCTAATCTATTGATATTAATTGAATCCGGACTTGTCATAAATGCGGCACGGTATTTCTCTTCACTTTCAATTGTCTTTTCATGGGCAAAAAACAGCTCAAATGCCATATTTATTGCTTCAATGAGAACAAATTCCCCTGAATTTTTTAAAATATAGCCATACCGGGTTATACCCTTAACCCGTTCAACCATTTCTCTTTCAGAATGGCTGGTGAGGAATACTATGGGAAGCCGGTGATGCTTCAGTATATTCTGGGCTGCTATAGTGCCGTCCACTTTGTCACTGCCGAGATCAATATCCATGAGAACAAGGTCAACCCTTTCCTGGTTCACCTTGTCAATCGCATCAGAAGCATTATGCACTACTACTACATAAAAACCATGACTTTCAAGCATCCTTGCTTCGTCCATGGCAATAATGGCTTCATCTTCTACAAGTAATATGCTCTTCCTGTCCATTTCATGTATAATGTATACACGATATCAAATATATCAACCATATTTATATATTAATATTGATAATAATCAGCAAATCTGATACCGTAATCATTGTAATCCATAAAAAACACTACAGGATCGCATTAATGATTCGGATATTGATCGTTGAAGATGAAGCAATTGTTGCCCTTGATATTTCCCAAAAACTTGAACAGCTGGGTTATTCTGTTACCGGCACCGCATCCAATTTCGAAGAGGCGGTAAGCCAGGCCGAAACAACAAGTCCTGATCTTGTACTGATGGACATTCACCTTCGTGGTGAAAAAGATGGTATCGAGGCCGCGAAGACCATACTTGACAGGATGGACATACCCGTTGTGTACCTGACGGCCTATAGTGACAACGAGACATTACGAAAAGCCGCCCGGTCAGGCGCGTACGCCTATATAAAAAAACCATACTCCGATGCCGAGATAAACTGGAATATCGAACTTGCCGTTAAAGTGCATTCTCTTAAAAAACAACTGCAAACAAGCGAAGAGCAGTATAAGAACCTTTTCAACAATTCCGTGGTTGGGGTTTTCCAGGCCACCCCAAGAGGAGAGATCATTACCGCCAACAAGACCCTGGCCGCTATGCTGGGATATGAGAACATAGAGAACCTGGTTGAAGACTCGGCCGGAAGCGATGGACACATCTTCGCCGATGCGGGTCAATGGGTCAAATGCATAGAGTTACTTGAAAAAAACGGCTTAATAGACAACTACCAGGTTGAACTGAATCAAGTTTCGGGTGAAACCATCTGTGTTTCCATTACCGCCCGAAGTGTGTATGAGAACGAAAAACTGAAATATATTGATGGCATCATGCGGGACATGAGTGAAAAGATGTCCCTTGAAAAGAGAATTGATTATCTTGCCTTTTACGACGAAAAGACCAGCCTGCCGAACCGTAACCTTTTTATCGACCGTTTGAGCCAGGCGGTGGCCCGCACAGAACATTCTGATCGAAGCTCTGCCGTACTGATAATCGACATTGACAGGTTCAAAACGTTGAATGACGTGTATGGAGTTGCAACAGGTGACATGCTGTTAAATGTTATTGGCAAACGGCTGAAAGAAGTCACACGTGATGGTGACACTGTCGCAAGAATTGGAAGTGATGATTTCGGGGTACTCCTGGTGGACATGGCAGATCCCGATGACGTTATTGTACTGGTGGAAAAAATACGTAACGCCATATCAAAGCCGGCGCAGGTTTCAAAAAACACAATTGTAATGACATCCTGTATCGGTATAGCCGTCTGCCCGGTGGACGGTACAGACGCCCATACGTTATTACAGAATACAGACATGGCCCTGATGAGTGCCAGGAAAGAAGGGTACAATTCGTACAAGTTCTACACCGCGGCCATGAATACCAGGGCAGAGGATTACCTGAAACTGGAACACATGATGTATGACGCGCTGGAACACGAAGAATTTTTACCGTATTATCAACCCTATTACAACATAGCAACCGGCCACATGGCAGGAATGGAATGCCTGCTTCGCTGGCAAAACGAAGAACTTGGACTTGTTTCTCCTGGCAGGTTCATTCCCATACTGGAGGATACAGGTTTCATAATTGACGTGGGCGAATGGTTGATCCACAGGGTATGTGAAGACATCCTTAAATGGAAAAGCCGTGACTACAATTGCGTACCTGTTTCCATCAACCTTTCGCAGGTTCAGTTCAGGCAGAAGAAACTCATTTCAACATTACGAAAGATCATCCGTGAAACCCATGTCTCACCTTCGCTTCTGAACTTCGAAATTACCGAAAGCACCTTCGCCCTGGATATTGACTATACCGGCAAAATACTGCAGGAAATGCGTGACCTGGGCATTACCATCTCCATTGATGATTTCGGAACAGGGTATTCTTCCCTCAGTTACCTGAGAAAACTGCCGCTGGATTATCTGAAAATAGACATATCCTTTATCAGGGATATCTCCACCAACGAGGAAAGCGAGTCAATAGTCCGTGCCATCGTCAGCATGGCCCACAGCCTGAACCTGAAGACCATCGCAGAAGGCGTAGAAACAAAGGATCAACTGGACAGGCTGGCAGAACTTGGTTCTGACCTGGCGCAGGGATTCATGCTGAACAGGCCAATGCCCATAGAAAAACTTGAAGATCTTATAAAGGAATAGAATAATACCGAAATATTTACTATTTGACATTCTTCCCCTGTGCACAGTATTCTTCCCCGCATGAAACGCTACTGCATTATTTTACTTACCATCCTGCTCACGTCCTGTTCCGGTTCTTGTATACAGATGCCGTGGGAAAAAGGACCTGTCATCTCCTTTACCGGTGATGTAATGATGCATGGCCCGGTGAAATCATGTGCCTACAGCCGTACCGCGAGAAATAACGGGGCCATTGTGAAGAATGGTTTCCATCATCTCTTTGAGCCGGTAACCGCCCAGCTGCAACGGGGAGACCTCACCGTGGGGAACATGGAATTTCCCGTTAAGCCGCCATTTACCGGCAAAAGTATCGTGTTCAACTGCCGTCCGGAAGTAGTTGATGCCATGAAGAATGCAGGATTTGACCTGGTGACCCTCGCGAATAACCACGTGCTTGACCAGGGACCTGAAGGCATCGACACTACCCTTCGTTACCTGGATGAAAGGGGAATAGAACATGTGGGTGTACAAATAACAAATAAGACGGGATCCAGGGGATACTTTACCACCATAAAAGACATTCGCATTGGTATCATCGCCTATACAGGAGTGCACAATTACCCCATGCCCCGAAAAGTGCGGCACAGGTACAATATAAACGATTTTTATCACAAAGAGACCGTGCTGAAAGATATTAAACAGGCCCGCAAGGACTGCGACTTTCTCTTCATGCTTGTCCATACGGGCACCGAATACAGGCTGCTTCCGGACGAGAGGGACAGGAAGCTGATGAAAGAATACTGCCTCAACGGGGTAGACTGCGTTATCGGCCATCACCCGCATGTTTTGCAGCCTGTTGAGCAGATCACAGCTGAGAGCGGCCGGGTGTGTACCATATTTTACAGCCTGGGAAATTTCATTTCCAACCAGCGTTATCATCATACAACCGATGATGGATCAATGGAAATCACCACCCGGGATTCGGCCATAGTACACTGCAGGCTGAAGAGATCACTTGGCTCCATCACTGCCAGTTACGAGGTGGTTCCCATATATACCCGGAATATTCCCGACAGGCCGTACCGGAAATACGGAAGGAATATACAGACACTGTCAATACCAGGAGAGATGCAAAGGCTCAACGGGATGCTCGGGGAAACACCCGGCAATGAGAAAACACTGTACCGCAAAAAGCTTCACGTACTTGAAAAACACCGGAACCACATACATACCCTGTTGCAATACTATGGATCCTACGATAATATAACCATTCGTTGACGTGTTACAGCTGGGACGCGATGATCATGCGCTGCACGTTTGCGGTACCATCAATTGATTTCAGCAGCTGTGCATCATGGTATATCTGCTTAACAGGGTTCCGCTGAGACATCCCCCTGTAACCCAATACCTCCATTCCGAAAGAGGACAGGTCTTCAAGCAGCATGCTGGCATAATGCTTGGCCATTGACGCTTCCATGGTGAAGGGATCACCGTTGTCAATTTTTTGCAAGGCGTCACGGTACAACAGCCGTGCCGCGTGCAGCCGGGTGGCATATTCTGCCAGGGGAAAGGTGATCCCCTGGAAATAGGCGAGTGGCTTGTTGAACTGGCTGCGCTTTTTGGTGTACTGCACTATGATGTCCATCACCTTCTGTGCCGCCCCCACGCAGCTTGCGGCCACCAGGGGCCTTCCCTTGTCCAGGCATTCTATGAGCATGAAATACCCCACCCCTTCCCTGCTCAGCCTGTTCTCGTCTGACAGGAGAACGTTATGAAATGCAACCGGGCCCATCACGCTGTTGTGAAAACCGTCAAGCTGATAGGGTTCTTCGATCATCAGCCCATCACTGCCCTGTTCAACCGAGAACACGTTTATGCCCGCCCGTCCCTGGCCGCGCGATACCGTGGCAAACACGAGGTAGAGCTGGGCAACGGTACTGCTGATCACCACCGTCTTCCTTCCATGTAAGCGAACATCTTTTTTGGTTTTCAGCGCCGTGCTTTTTATGCCCCCTATGTCAGATCCCGCTTCCTCCTCGGTAAGGCAGAAAGACAGGGGTTTGGCTGTGTGAAGCACCCTTTTCAGCAGCTTTTTTTTCCGGTTTTCATCAGAGGACAGCCTGATAAGCTCAATGCAATGCATGGTAGTTATAAGTGAAGGAAGTGCGCCGATAAGATCATAACTGAGATCTTCCATGACCAGTCCCGCCTCATGGTAGGTACACCCGTATCCTCCTTCACTTTCCGGGATGAGAAGGGACTGCAATCCATGGGACGCAAACTTCTGGTAACAGTAAAGGGTTCTTTCACTGACATCCGGCATGGTGCTGACTGCATCTTCAGAGAATTCATTTCTGAGCGCTCTTGCAGCCTCAATGGCCCCTTCATAACCACCGCGCGTATCAGACATCCCGCTGCCTCCATTCAAGGTAGGTTATATATTCATCAATACTCTGCAGATCATTCTCACTCAACCTGGAGATCCTGTCAACTACGCGATTGCGTAATTGTTCCAACCCGTTTTCCCCGGTTATCACTTCTCCATCGTTAACAGCATTGCCCATGTCCTTCACAAAAAACGAGATGCTCTTATCAAGCAACCCGGCCATGGTCTCGATCTGGTGTATGTACAGTCTTCTCTTCCCAAGCTCGTAATTTGAAAGTGCCGCCTGGGTGATACCCAGCGCACGGGCCAGGTCAACCTGGGTCATACCCTTTTCTTCACGGGCTTCCTGTATCTTTTTACCTATATTCTTAAATGCCATTTGTTCTGCATATCCTGTCAGTGTGTTCACTGATCCTGTAGTAATGGGTATACACGCAAAAAAAAAATCAACCATGAATTTAAAAAATGCTGTTCTCGCACTAAATACTTGACAATATAACACTACTGCATATAATATAACAAAACGTTATATTTTCAAGAAGAAAATCATTTTTACATGAAAGTATGACATTTAATTATACAAGGGGAGGACGTAATGTTTGATTACATGATGACAGAAGAACAGCTGAAGCTCCGTGACGAGGCCAGGGACTTCACCAACTGGGTTCCGAAGGAAATGATCCTGGACATGGATGCCGAAAAGATACAGTTTCCGCAGGAATACCTGAAAGAGGCAGGCCGCAGGAACCTGCTGGGCATCAGGATCCCGAAAGAGTACGGGGGCCGCGGGCTCACATGGGTGGATGACACCATCGTTGCCGAAGAAGTTGGTGTTGCCAGCTACTCGCTTGCTTGTCTCTGGGGAGTTGGTGCAGATATCGTATGCGAAGCTGTGGCTTTATATGGCTCAGAGGAGCTGAAACAGGAGATAGTTGTGCCCCTGTTGAAAGGTGAAGCGTATGCCGCAGAATGCCTTACCGAACCGCGTGGAGGATCTGACTTTTTTGGCGCGACCACCACCGCCCGCAAGGAAGGGGACGACTGGATAATCAACGGCCAGAAGCGGTTCATCGTGGGAGCCGAAGGTGCCGACTGGTTTATGGTATACGCGGTGACGAATCCTGACGCTGACAGGCCTCACGAGCGCATGTCCTGCTTCATGGTTCCCAGGGACGCCGGTGTTGAGTCAAAGTACATCTACGGTCTCATGGGTGTCCGCGGCGGTGGTGCAGGACGGGTCATCTTTGACGAGGTAAAGGTTCCCGAGCGGTACTGTCTCAACGGTATCAACAACGGGTTCGAGGTATTCATGACCAACATGGTACCCGAACGCCTTGGAACGGCAGCCATGACCCTGGGAGCTGTGCGTCCCGCCATCGAGATAGCCACCAGGTACACGTCAAAGCGCAAGGCATTTGGCCAGCCAATCATGAATTTCCAGGCTGTTGGATTCAAGGTATCTGACAGCGTCATGATGCTTGACGCGGCACGGTCACTGGTCTATACCACCTGCCGCGCGGTAGATTCAGGAAAGGCGCATCCCGGCAGGATCAGAAGAATGGTTTCTGAGACCAAGAAGTTCGTGACCGACTCTGCATGGGACATTGCCAACAACTGCATGCAGGTTATGGGCGGTATCGGGTATACCAGCGTGTACCCGCTTGAACGCATTGTTCGTGATATCAGGCTTTCACAGATATGGGTGGGTTCCAACGAGATCATGCAGCTGATCATCCAGGGCGAGTGGTACAAGGAATACGAGAAGGTATTGTCAAAACAGCCGGTTCGTGACGTTGAAAGCGACGCCCTGAACGCCCACGAAACCGAAGAAAAGGTGTACGAGTAAGGGCACCTTTTTGGCCCCGTCAACCAGCCGCCTTCCAAGGGTTCCCTCGGCCTGGTATCCCGCGAACACCACGCTTGATTCACGGCGGTACGGGTTATTCTGCAGGTGAAACTTGATACGCCCGGCGGTACACATGCCGCTTGCTGATATGATGATGGAGCTTTTCGCTTCCCTGTTCAGCCTTTTCGATTCGTCGGCGGTGCGCGTAAATTCAAGTTCCGGGAAATCCAGGGGGCTGTCCCCTGGAAGCAATATGCGGGCCGTCTCATCGTCGAAACAGCCCCGGTTCTGCCTGAATATCTCCGTGGCGGATATGGCAAGAGGTGAATCAATGTAAACCGGGATTCCTGGCCCCTCCCACGAATTCTATTTTCATGGCTGTTCTCCGCCTGTCATCAAGGTATCATCGATTATGGAACCATCCACCAGCGTGACCACCCTCTCGGTCCTTGCGGCAATGCTGCTGTCATGGGTGACTATGATGATGGTGGCATCCTTTTCCCTGCCAAGCTCAAGAAGGCGGCCGGTAAGCAGGTCAGAATTGGCGGTATCCAGGTTACCCGTGGGCTCGTCTGCCAGGACGATATCGGGGTTCCCCACCATGGCCCGGGCCACTGCGATCCGCTGGCATTCGCCGCCGGAGAGCTCGGCAGGCTTGTGGGTGGCCCTTTCTGAAAGACCGAAATGGTCAAGCAGGTGCATGGCATCTTCCCGTGCCTTCCGTTTGGGCCATCGGCGTATCAGCAGCGGCATCATGATGTTCTCAAGGGCATTGAACTCGGGAAGAAGGTTATGCATCTGGAAGATAAACCCGATATGTTCATTCCTGAACCCGGACATGTCATCCACGGAAAAGGGAGGCACGTTGTGGGACAACACCGATACACTGCCATGCTGGTAGGTATCGAGACAGCCTATAATATTCAGAAGGGTTGACTTGCCCGCACCGGATGGCCCCACGATGGTAACGGTCTCACCTTTTTGTATGGTAAGGGAAAGGTCCTGTATGACCGTTACCCTGCTCTCACCGTACCCGTAATGTTTTACCAGGTCCTGTATTTCTATTATCGTATCTTTTATCATTAGCCTGTCCTGAAGGGTTTACTCGTACCTGATGGTTTCAACCGGGTGCAGCCTCGACGCATGCCATGACGGGAAGATGGCTGCCACCGTGGCGATGAATACCGCGAATATGGCGATGAACACCACGAATTGCGGATCTATCTGCGCCGGTATGGTGTCTATATAATATACACTGCTGGGAACCAGTGAGAGGGGCTCGAACATTCCAAGATCTAAAAGCTCGTACACCAATCCCATCCCGTAATTGATAGTTCGTTCAATCCAGCGAATAATGGCTTCAAGGTTGAGGGCGGTTGCAAGTCCAAAGACCACGCCCAGGAATGAACCGATTATCCCGATAAAGAATCCCTCCAGCACAAAGATAACCATGATGGACAGCGGACGGGCACCCATGGCTTTCAGCACCCCGATGGCCTTTCGCTTTTCCATCACCACCATCACCAGCGTCCCCATTATGGTAAAGGCCGCGGAGATAATGACCAGGAAGAGGATGATGGTCATGATCAGTTTTTCAAGCTTCAATGCGTAGAAAAGGTTCTGGTTGCGCTGTTCGGCGGTCAATGTCTGGTATTCCCAGCCAACGGCAGACTGTATTTTACGGGCAATGCTGTTCATGGCATAAATGTCTTTAATCTTTACACCGATACCCCAGACTATATCTCCAACATCGTAAAGACGCTGCGCCGCCGTAAGGGACATGATGATAAGCCTGGTATCAAAATCGTAATACCCGGTCTTAAAAAAGCCGATCACTTTATATCGCCCCATCCCCGGCTGCACCCCTTCCCTTGCGGTCAACCGTCCCTTGGGTACGATGAGCTCAATGTAATCACCAATGGATATATTGTAATTGAGGGCCATCTCTTCTCCCACGAAAATCCCACGCCGGTTGCCGAAATCCTTCTCTCCCTCGGTGAGAAAACTGGTCACGTCTTCAGGGATCTCTCCGTTCTCCAGTCCAACCCCGCGCAGCATTACGGGACTGATATAGCTTCTGAACCTGAACAGCCCCTGCCCCTGTATGAATGGCATGGTGCTTGTCACCCCGTCGATGTTGTTTATCTTCTCTACTTTTTCACGGTAATCACGTATCCCTTCACCTTCGCTCACGCCGGTATAACGGCTGACGGTTATATGGGAATCCACGTCCAGTATCTTGTCACGTATCTGGCTCTGAAAGCCGTTCATGACAGAAATGACCACGATAAGGATAAAGACACCTATCAACACGATAAATATTGACAGGAGGGTATTAAACGATATAAACCCCTGGGATTTCTTGGCCTTCAGGTAACGCCAGCCGATAAACAGTTCGTACAGCCTCATTATATATAACCGTCCGGGTAATTGTTATAAAACAGTGACGAACATATATATTCCACACCATTTGTCAAATTATATTAACCCAAATATCATACCCGGGAACACTGACCAAAAAACCACGTCTTCCGTAATGTCCCTAAATAGTGCTTTACAGTAATGACAATCTGTAACCAAATAATTCACAAAAAAAATGCAACCATCAGGAGAAGCTTAATGAAACGAATACTGTCCATGTGTATAATTCCCTGCTTACTAATCTGCGGCATGGTTTCCTCTTTTTCTATGGAAAACAGAATGATGGACGTACAAAAGATCAGGCAGCTGCTTGAAAAAGCACAAAAAGATCTGTACGAAAACGCCCATTACCCACAGGTAATAAAAACCACCGCAAAAGGCATTAAGATAGCGGAAAATATTCATTACAACGGAACAGAAACCATTGAATTGTACCTCTTAAAGGGTGAGGCTCACCTGAAGACCGGTGATACCAGCAATGCCGAGTCAACATACCATGCACTAATAAACTCAATTCCCGATGACTCACCCGAAGCAATGATACGGGGCCTTGAATCCCTTTTCAACCTGTACCTGCAGCTTGAAGATATGGATAAGGCGGCGAACACACTGGAGAAAATAAAAGACACATGCAAGAAGGGCCATGAGAAAGAAACTACTATGACGTTTCACCTGAGAAAGGCCAATCTTCACATGGCAAAAGGGGAACCTGAAAAGGCCATTGAACCGCTGCATAAGGCCATATCAATCGCTGAAGATAGTGACAGTACCGCCGACATTTGTTACCTGAAATCCATGATATGGCAGAATTATTCATCAACAGGTGAATACCAGAAGGCAGGTACATACCTGAAAGAAGCCATGCAGGCCGCCGATGAAAACAAACTGTACACCGATCTTGTGTATACCAGGCTTTTTTATGGTTCACATATGTCAAACATGTACAGGTTCAAAGAGGCCCTGGAGTCAATAGATAAAGCGGCCGAGATGTCCAACGAAATACGTTTCCTTCCAGGGTTCATCATGTCATTACAGCGTTTTGCCAAGGTGCATACTTACAGCGGCCATGCAGACAGGGCCATCCCCTACCTTGAAAAGGCACACGAAATGGCAAAAACCTATACCATGGTAAGCGATCTTAGCAATATACTGTACCTTTACGGTGATGCGTATTCAACCATGGGTAAACTACCAGAAGCACTGTCATATTATTCCGACAGTTCGGCCATATATAAACGCTTAAAGAAAGTTGACTCCTATAACATGACACTCATTGACATGGGTCGATGTCATGAGATGCTTGGTGATTATAATAAAGCCGAGAAACAGTACAGGTACGTAATGGAAAATTCCATGAACAGGAATCGCGTCAGGATGGCCAGGCATAGCCTTTACAGCATAACAAGCAGCAACATTCCCTGCGAGGAAACCCTCAACAGGCTGGCAAAGCAATTCACCAGGGAAAAAACTGATACATTCAGCCGTGAATACTATTACGGGGAAATGGGATATTATTGCACCCTGCTTGGTGACTATAAAACCGCCCGGGAATTCTTGAATAAGGCGGAAAAGCTGTCCGGTAAAAATAATAATCCATACGCACTTTTCAAGATATCTATCAACAGGGCACGGTTGAATATAATGGAGAACAGGCTGAAAGAAGCAGACAGGAACCTGGATAAAGCCTTCTCTTGCATCAAGGGCAGGGTAATGCCGGTTAAATACCTTCAATACCTGGCCCAGTGCTGCAAGCTGGCAATATACCAGAAGAAATACAATAAGGTATCTACCTATGGCAAAATAGGCCTGCAACTTTCTACCAGGCTGCAACTGCCCTATTATCAGAACCTGTTCTCATCATACATCTCTCTTCTTCAATCACAGACGGATTACGAAGAAGGCAAAAAAGGGCTACTGAAATCCCTGCACTATTTTTACCAGAATGACCTTGTAATCAATGCCATTGATACCACCATGCTCATAGTAATAATGGATGCGGAAAAGAAAAAAACCGATACCATGGACGAGATAAAGAAGGCTGTTTCACATGCAGATCGAATGGGATACGCTTTTGGAAGTATCAGCCTGAAATACACGGTTTTGAAACTTTTCCCCGAGATGGATAAAAAAACACGGCAACAATACCGTGACTACTTGAAGGATTATACACCCTATTCATTTGACAGGGAACTCTGAGATGAAAAAGATGAAAATTACCGCAATATCTCTCCTTTTTGTGATGTGCCTGTTGCCATACTCCATCCTTTATTCAGGGGAAGGACTAATGAAGGCAAAACAGAAGCACATGAATGGTGATTACCATGGGGCAATGAGGCTCCTGACCCGGTACCTGGAAAATGATCCCGGTTCACAATACGGGAATTACCTTGCCGGGGAGGCCTCTTTCATGATACATGGAGCATCGGACACGTCCATACATTACTTCCAGAAAGCCTCAAAGGGTATGAATAGCAACATAACTTATAATTCATTTATGAACCTGGCAATGAATTATCTCATGCTTGAGCGGCCAACTGAATCTCTCACTAACGCCTACAGTGCCTTACACATGGAGGATCATGAAGAAATAGGGAAACGGGCAGACAGGCTTAAAAAGATCATTATTGAAGCCCATTCAATGAAATTAAAAATACAGGACAATGAGGCAAGGCGCCTGTATATCAAGGCCATGAGCCATTTTGAAAAGAACCAAATTGACAGGGCGGAAAGTTTTATCAAAAAGGCTCTTGAACAGGAGAACGCCTGTATACTGCATCTGATGCTTGGCAGAATATATTCAGGCAGGAAACAATATGACAGGGCCATAAAAGAATATTCCACGGCCATATCACTGCATGCATACTACCCGGACGCATACTGTGAAAGAGGGTACTGTTACTACGTAAAAGAAAATATGCCAAAAGCCCTGTCAAACATCAACCAGGGACTCGATTACCTGGTGAACCGGGACACGGATTACTACAGGTATTATCATTCAATTGTGCTGAAAATAAGCACATAACTATTACAAAATATCGGGATTTTCCTGGTTGCTCTCTATTTTCAATAACACCTTTTTCATTAATGACTCAAGCGTTTCATCAATTGCCCTGCTGTGATATCTCCTGTTGGTTGACATTAACCCGAGTGATGTGCTCTTCTTTTCCACTTCACGCACCCTTAATATTTTTTTCTCACCTGATGAATCAGTTTTTGTATATACAATTTCCATCGCCATGGAGAGATTGTGTTTCCAGTGAGGTAATATAATGGAAGTGATCAACAGTGTAAGACAGTTTATACAGGCGGCCCCATGTAGATCAAGCTGGTCATAAAGGTAATAGTTTGCCACCATGATCTCGTATTTTGACGTATCAAGGTTCTCTTTGAAAAACGCCAGTATGGTGTTTTTGTAGTACTCGTCTCCATAAAAATTACCATTTTTCTTTACGTAATCATCGGTATTATCAGTCCGCTGTTTCACGGTAACAGGAAATACGTTTTTCAGGTTGCCCATCAGCTTCGCTGTAACGATTGTTATAAAATTCTCGTAATTATTCACGTCCGAGTAGGTATAATCCACTATGTTTTTCACTACTCTTTTCTGCATATCGATCAGGGCAACCGTTACGCTCATAATACCCGTAGTCTTTTTCATTGCACCGAAGATCACGAGATCCGCTTCACAGGCTTCTCCGATGGCAAGGGCCTGCTTGTAATTTGATATCGAATGTATGCCAAGTTCTTTTTGTGTGGAAGCAATTTCCCCGCTATCCACTGTACCATAATTGTGTTTTTCAAGGTAATCCTTCATTAACTGCCGAACAACAAGGTTGTCGTGAATGGAAATACCTTCACCTTGTTCAAGTTCCAGAATGGCGACCTGTTGCTTTTCCCTGTTGTCTTCTCCCGTCAATGGGAATGCCACAAATGCCATTAATACCAGCAAGCAAACTACTGTTTTCTTCATACATTTTCACTCCATCCAATCATCAAGTAGAAACTCTCTATATAGAAACTACTTCATGGTCAAGGGAAAAAGTTTTCAGCCGATATTTAAAGGCATCACATAATTTGCTTGACTATTGATGCCAATCTATTCAGACTGTTTTCAGCAGGGAAACCAACAATACATCAAAAAGTAATAAATGCCGGTTCTTCCTGTGGACGGGAATAGCGGAATATAACCCTTCCCTGTCTTAAGGGGGTCAACCCCGTACATTAAAAATTACGTGATAAATGACCGATACATAAAAGGTGGTGACGATACGTCAACCCCATCATCCTGGCAGGTTACTATGAACAAAAAGCATCTTTTCTTTATATCCGGAACAGCAGTTACAGCTGCCATCATAATGGTACTGGCAATCGTTATTACCCTGACCGCCCAAACCGATAAAGAGCAAACCATCAAGCAGCATAAGCTCTTTGGTTCAGAAGAAGAGTACATGGAATACATCAAGGATGTCTCTTTTGATTCCGTGGAATTGAACACCGTTACCATAGAGCGCGGTGATAACTTCTGGCAGATAGCCAAAAAGTACAGTGTGAATATAGACACGCTTATCGGTGCCAACCCGTTCTGGGATTCCATTGTTGCACGCGTTGACCAGAAAATAATTGTACCCGGTGAGAAAGGTGTTCTCCATTTTATCATGGACATGGACGAGATCGAGGATCTCTGTTCCCTTTATGATGTTGAAAAAAAGGACATACTGGTACAGGAACTGCCATTATTTTATACGCTTTATTACAAGTTTGACAGCGACCGGAAACCAATTGCCACCTTCATCAGGGACACCAAGCCGGTTGCCGACACCATGACCGACAAGCTGGCCCACAGGTATACCCTGCGGGAGATGTTTCGCTCTCCCCTGGGTGGACGGTTCAGCTCGTTCTTCGGTTCACGCAGGCATCCAATATTCAACAAGCGGCGTTTCCATAACGGCGTGGATATCGCGTCCCGGTACGGCACACTGGTGGGAGCCGCCCACGAGGGCGTAGTCTCATCCACGGGCTGGATGGGCGGATACGGCAAGGCTATTATTATTCGTCATCCCAACGGCTATAAGACACTGTATGGCCACCTCTCACGTATATTCGTCAGGCCGGGACAGAAGGTAACAACCGGCAGGCTCATAGGCCGGGTGGGCTCCACCGGCTGGTCTACGGGACCGCACCTGCATTTTACCATCTGGCACAACGGCAGGCTTATCAATCCAATGAAAGTGCTCTGGTAAAAGGGAAACCAGACCATTCAGGCCATTTTTTCAACAGCACCCAGCAAAATACCCATTCGCATCTGTAATGGCGACATGGACCATGGAATACCTGCAAGTTTTGTCTCTATCACCTCGTGAATGTACCCGCATGCATCAATTGTATCAAGGTAGGCATACCGTGTGACCGAGCCCCCCCTTGTGCCAATATGTCCCCACTGTAACGGCCTGATACCCAGCTTTTCTGCACGTTCAAGGTAACGATCAAGGTTCCATACGAAGTATCCCAAATGGTGCAGTCCTTCTCCTCCCCTGTCAAGGTGTTCGGAGTAGATGGAACGATCACCTTCACGGGGCTGGATAAGCTCAAGCTGAATATTCCCTGAGAATGCAAGCGCGATGGTAAATTCGGGTAAAACTTCTTCACCCCTGCAATAGACTATTTCTTTTTGGGGTGATCTCACCAGGTACCATGGCCCCATACCAATAGTTTCTGAATAATACGCTGCAGAAGCATGCAGGTCTTTCACCACCAGTCCCACCTGGCTGAGTGAGGGTAACTTTAAATTTTTTATTCTCCCTGCCATTTTTTAATGACACCTCCATATGTACTGCTATCATGTACCTAACCGTTGCACATTCACAAGTAACTTTTATAATGCCGGTAGCAAGGCCAACCAGGCAAAGAGACAGGAACATATGAGAAACACTGGCAGAAAGAACACCATGGTGTCCATGTTCAGGGACGCGGGATTCGCGTTATCATCGCAGCAGGTAGAACAATTCTGGAAATTCTACCAGTTGCTGGTAGAAAAAAATGACGAGTACGATCTTACCCGGATAACCGGGTTCGAGGACATCATCACCAAGCATTTCATTGACTGCCTTTACGTAACAAGGCTGGTAGAACTGCCCTTTCCCCTGGTGGACATCGGCACCGGTGCCGGATTTCCCGGGATACCCCTGAAGATACTGCACCCCGATGACCACATCATCCTGGCTGAACCACGCCATAAGCGTGTGCAGTTTCTCAATGAAGTTATCGATACACTTGAACTTGAAAACATTGAGATATACCCCCACATGGTAACCGACTATTCCTTTTTCCAGGCACGGGGTGTCATAACCAGGGCCCTCGAGGCCACGGCGGAAACCCTGCACCGGGTGCACCATTTTCTGCCGCCGGGAGGACAGGTACTATTCATGAAGGGCCCCGGTGTTGACAGCGAACCGGCTGACGCAGGCCTCGATGAAAATTTTACCATCACATTTGACAGCGACTACACCCTGCCGGGAACAACCTACCGGCGAAGGCTGCTGGTTTTTTCAAAAATATCTGACGGGCTGAAAAAAACCTACCGCGTTATGAAGGAAGAAGCGGAGACAGAAGGCCAGGCCATTACCTCGGCTGACAACAAGAGGTTCAAGCTGCTGAAAAAGCTTGTGTCTGGTGACGGCATTCGCAAAACCGGGAAAACGCTGGTCTTTGGCAGAAAACTGATAAGTGAACTCTGGCATGAAAGACCGCGGCTTTGCGGCAACCTGTTGACCTTTGACGGCTACACCGAAAATGATGTTTCGTTCATGGACATAATTGATGAATTCAACCGGCAGGACAATTTCCTGTTGTTGAAAAAATCGCTGTATAATGAACTGGATGTCTTTAATACAAGGGTTCCTCTCATGGAGGTGGCCATTCCGGATATCCCTGGCTGGGACGGAACCATCGAGAAAGGATGCACCCTGCTTCTCCCATTCCAGGACCCGGCAAACACGGGGGCAGTGGTCAGGAGTGCGGTGGCGTTCGGCATTACCTGCATTGTGCTGCTGGCAGAATCCGCCAACCCCTACCATCCAAGAAGCATACGCGCATCGGGGGGGACGGTGTTCAAGGCCAGCTTCTACCGCGGGCCTTCCATGAGCCAACTGGCAGAATACGTAAAGGACCTGCCGGTGATCACCCTGGACAGGAATGGCACTCCCCTTGCGGAGGTGGAATTCCCCGGTAAGTTTCTGCTGCTTCCCGGCATGGAGGGGCCCGGGCTTCCGGCCCAGCTGAAGCATGACGCGGTATCTATACCCATATCCGAACAGGTGGAGTCGCTGAACGCCGCGGTGGCCTCATCCATCTTCATGTACGCCTGGCGGAGCAGCCTCTAATATCCTGTCAATTGTATGCTGCAGCTTATGGTAATGGCTTCCCTTCCAGTATATTCTTCCGCATGAATTACATATGTAGAACTCGCTGCACCATGCAAGGACCCCTTCCGGGATACGGTGCTTCTCTTTTTCAAACCGTTCACTGCCCGCGGGAAGGGGCGCAAGCATGCCGTTGCATTCGATGCACCTGGTAAAAGGCTTTATCCATGACCACAGGTGAAGCCGCTCAAGTACCTCCACCACCTGCTTTTCGGCATCGGTATTCCTGATAATGAGCCCCCGGTCAACCTCCCTGCGCATGAGAAGCTGGCGGTCACGGGTGAGCAGAATTCGTTTTTCATCATGTGATATACGGGCCAGTTCGGGGTCGTCCCGGTGTTTTGCATAATCCACGTCGAAGCCCAAAAGCCGAAGGCGCCGTGCCAGCTTTCGCAGGTGCACGTCGAGCACAAAGCGGGGTTCACGCAGCACCCGCGGCCGCAGCCTTGTCACATCTGAAATATCCAGGCGCTCGAACTCGGGGTAGACGCTGATACGGTCACCCTCCTGTATGATATACGAGAAGTCCACCGATTCACCGTTCACCAGGATGAGGTCCACCTCAACATGGGGGACTCCCAGCGATTCTACCAGGTCTTTCACTGAACGGCGGTCCCTGCTCTTTACCGGGATGTCCTTCTTGCGCACCTGGCGGGGCAAAAAATCATTCAGCTCCTCGTAAAAGCGAACGGTTACCATGTACGGCTGGCAGGTCATCATGTTCGCGGCCCCGTCCTACAAAAAACCGCCCGAGGTTATCTTGGGTGCCCGTACCGGTATGGCGGAACTCCCCTCAACCGGGCACTTGTTCTCGCATATGCCGCACCCGATGCACAGGTCTTCTATCACGAAGGGGAACTTGACCCGAACCTTCTGGCCGCGCTCGTTTTTCACTTCTTTCTCATCAAGCTTGATGGCCTTGGTCTCGGTTGGGCATACTTCCTCGCAGACCAGGCAGTCACGGTATTCCGACCATGGTATACACAGCTCGTGCCTGATAAAGGCGGTACCAATAATGGTTGTCTCTTTATCAGCAACATCAAGAGGGGTCAGAGCCTCGGTTGGGCATATGTTGGAGCACAGCACGCAGTTCATTTCGCAATACCCCAGGCGCGGTATGAGGCGGGGAGTATACATCCCGTCCACCCCGCTTTCAAGGAAGGTGGGATGCAGGGCGTTGGTGGGACATACCTTCATGCATTCGCCGCATCTCACGCAGTACCGCAAAAACTCCTCCTCGGGTTTTGCCCCCGGCGGCCGTATAATTGACGCGTGGTTGGCCCTGTACCCGGGATTCAGCTTGAACACCGGCAGCAGCATGGCAGAGGCCAGGAGGGAATAGAGAAAACCCCGGCGGTCAACACCGGGTACGCCCGTGTACGCGGGTACCGTGCCGTTATGGTCTTCTTCCGGTTTACCTTTTCTGCCCAGTGGATCGGGCTTCACCAGGCTGAACCGTATGGCATCGTACTTGCACGAGTCCAGGCACTGGAAGCACTTGATGCACTCGGTCTCCCTGGTGCCCGTCCCGTCATCGGTGATGGCGTTGGTGCGGCAGTCACGCACGCATGCCAGGCAGTTGGTGCACTTGTCGGTATCAACCACCCTGCGGAACACCGAGAGCTTCGACGTGAGGGCGTAAAAGGCTCCCAGTGGACACAGTGACTGGCACCAGAAGCGCCGTGCAAAACGTGACACCAGTATTACTGCCATAAACACACCAAGCACCGACACGTGGTTGTAGAACATGATGACGTTGAAGTCCAGCACTGTTTCCTTGAGCACCGAGAATACGGGCTCTGATACCACGTTCACACCCGGCACGTAGTACAGTCCGTTGAATACCAGCTTCACCAGCGAATCGAAATAGGGATACAGGGCGGTACTGTAGGTGCGGTAGGCTATGGACAGGGGATCGATGAGGCCGCCCACCAGCAGGCCTCCCATGCCGGTTATGATGCTTACCACCAGCACCAGGTACTTGTACTGCTGAATGGGAATTTTCCTGTCCTTCCGCCGATACTGGTTCCTTTTATCACGCCGAAACAGCTTGTCGGTTACATCGATGGTCGACCCCATGGGGCACACCCAGCCGCAGAAGAAACGGCCGATAAAGACGGTGGCCCCCAGTATGAGCAAAGCGGGGATGAACGAGTCGATGATGTGCCTGGCCGTCAGGGAATGGGTAACTGCAAGATGCGCCGAAAGCCTGGGAAGAAAGTTGTACATGTCGGGATCCTTCACCGGCTCCCTGGTGGCGATCAGCAGTGAAATAAAGGCCAGCCAGAACAACAACTGAAAGAGAGCCCTCACCCGTGACCACGCGGGGTGTTTCATACGAGTATCCTTTTAACGTTCATCTTACCAATACTTGTCTCTCCCATGCCTTCCCGTGCGGCATATTTCAGGTAATTAATGCGGGACGGGGTGATGCCGAAAAATTCCTGCGACGAATAGGCATCTACCGCAACCGGGTTTGTACCCAAAACAATACTTTTCGGATGCGTAATATCCTCCGGGCGCCCCGAACTGGGCCCGTGTTTTGTAAGCACCCTGGTGGCATCCAGTATGATCAACTGTACCGGAACCGTTTTTGTAAAATCGACGATGTTCTTGTGTAATCCCAGGTGATAGACGCCCCTGTTGCCGCCGATCACACCCATGAGGTTTTTCATGGCCATGGTAAGCTCTGCTGAACCGTGATCCTTGGCTATGGGCATGTTGATGATCACGTCGGCCTCCAGTATGTCACTGTACACCTTCAGGTTGCGCAGGTTCAACCCGTTGGGAACGTCAACCTGCCGGTACTTCCTGCCGTCCATGTACACCAGGTCAACATCGGCATTGCTGGCAGCTTCCACCATGCCGCTTGACTTGTATACCAGCCGTGCATTGTGCACCGGGCGGTCCATGATCTTCACCTCCGCACCAAGGGCTTTGCACATTTTCGCCACCGTTTCAACCAGGTATGGATGGGTGGTATGGGCACGTTCCGGTGAGGAATTGAATCCCAGGTTGGGTTTCACCACCACCTTCATGCCGCGTTTCACGAAGCGGTCAAGTCCACCCATCTGTGCAAGGCCTTTTTGCACCATCTTTTCCATGCCGCTTTTTGACATGCTGCTTCCCTTCACCACCACAAGGGAACGGGATTCATCAGCAGCTGCCGGCAGCATACGTGCGATAAACCCTGACAGCGGCTTCATCCACTGTGATACGCTCAAAAGGGCCGTAATGGATGCAACCTTTTTCAAAAATGATCTTCTATTACTTTTCCTGGTAATATCCATATCTTTATCCTTACAATTCAATAAGTGTACTATAAGGGTCCGGGATATGCAATACCGGACTGAAGTTGTATTCATGATAATACAGGTATGATTCCATTTCCAACTTTTTTTTGACAACTTGTTCTTTGAAAAACGTGTATCGCGATCTATGCGAAAAAGGCAGGACTCGGGGTCAACACCTGTGATGCTTTCATCGAACCTGGATATCTCTCCAATGAGAAAACCGGCTTATTATTGCTGGCCAGGGCCTTTATGAAGTCAATAGTTGATTTTTTGATCATAAATCAACCGGTAATCGTTGTATTCTATGTATGCACTACCACCTCGCAGTACTCGGCCCCCTGGTTCAGGTTCTTCGTATGTTCGACCTTGATGTTGAAATCTTTACCGAACATTCCCTTCCCAAGTCCCTCGTATGTGGCGATGGTGGCAATACCGCAATCGGCAATTCCCGCCTTGGCGATGGCTTTCTGCATCTGGCATTCAACAACACGGATGACGATCCTGCCATCCTCCTGCACAACCTCCCTGTTCTCCATACCCATTACCCTGAACAGGACGTGCAGTGCATCAATAAAGGATTCCGGGAACACCGGGTCAGAAATATAGTTTTTTACAAGGTTTTTGCCCATCACGTATGAAAACTGCTTCCATGCTTCAACATCCATCTTCCACGCCGCGTCAATTCCGTATTCCTTTGCCAGGGCCATGAACCACGCGCCGTCAAGCCGTACGAACGCCAGCCGTGAGAGTTCAAGTACATCCTTTTCAGAAATCTGCATAACTACCTCACATTAGTACGATTCATCCGTTGACCGGTATCATATCCAGCGCAGTACACCCGCGAAAACGATCATAAGGATGGCATTCAACACGAACAGGCTTCCGATCCAGGTGACCTGCGTTTTCGGTTTCCAGTCATAGGCAAAATTGGCCGCCAGGAAGAAGGGTATGTACACGGTAACGAATACCGGGAATGCCCCCCACCATGGATACACCCAGTGAAACGCCGGGGTGGTTGCCAGGAATATCTCGAATAGTGAAAAGAAAGCCGCGTTGGCAACGGCAAAAAGCACCCTGTTGTGTATACCAAGTATCTTCTGCTTCGGGTCTTCCGGCAGGATCTTGCTGAAAATGAGCCCGGCAACCGCGAACATCATGCTGAGCTCCCAGCCAACCCCCACCAGCAGCAGGTAGCTGGTCCCCTCGGGGACTGTCCACAGAGCATGGCCTGAAAAGTGCTGAATAAGGGCGTTGGCGATCTCGTAAAGCCAGTGTACCATGTAAAGGGACAGTCCAGCTGCCACACCCTTCCAGTTTCTCTCTGCTATCTCGTTAAAATAGATATAGACCACGAATGCGAGCAGGGGTATGAAGTACCACTGAAATGTTCCGGGATCTCTGAGTATGTCCAGTGCTTTCTGAGTAAGTTCAGGCTGGTTAAGGTTCACGGCATACCTCCGGTTGTACAGGGCACCTACGAACCGTAGATCTCGGTGCTGTAGGTCTTGACCCAGTGTTTTTTCAGTATGTCCTTGGCTTCCTGTATCTTGTCCACCTCAAGTATGACTATGGCCTCGTCGCTGTGCAGGTTAATGAACGGGTACAGCGTTTCCACGTTCACATCCGCTTCGATGAGAGGACGAAGCACCGCGTTGAGCCCCCCGGGGTGATCGGGAGTAGAAACGGCGATCACTTCCCTGGTAGAGACCATGTACTCCTCGGTCTCAAGTACGTTCTGCGCCTTGACGGGATCACTGACGATCATGTGTACCTGTACAGGGGAAAGCACCGAAGATGCCATGATGGCCTTAATATTTACATCTTCTTTTTCAAGGATGTCGCATACTTTGCTCAGGTTTCCGGGGTTATTCGCAACCGCAACACTCACCTGGGTTATGGGCATGATAACTCTCCTTCAATGTAATATACGCGTACAACTACCAGGTTTTCATTAATAACCGAAGAAAAGATGCCAAGTCAACTTATTTTTACAGGACAGCAGGCTGATTGTCTACCTGGAAGGGAAACTGCTGGTATCCTTCCATGAAAGCCTGTATACTCTTTTCTTTGACACCGGGACGCTTTCCCATCATCACATCAAGACTCTGCTTTACTGACTCAATCTCCACAACGCCTGTTAACCGCACAAGGGCACCAAGTATCACCAGGTTCATGGAGCGTTCGTTACCCGCTCCCCGTGCCACGGTATTCGCAGGAACCGGGTACAGGTCAACGTCCCCTCTCACGGGTACCGTGTCCACCAGGTCCGAGTTGAACAGCATCTGCCCTCCCGAGTCAAGCCGGTTCACGAACACGGTTGTAGAAGGCTGGTTCAGTGCGATAACGAAGTCAGGGATGGAAGCAACCGGGGACGCGATCTCCTCGTCGGATATGCTCAGGGTGCAGTTGGCTGTTCCCCCGCGTACCGCCGCGCCATACGATGGAAGGTACGTCACATGAAGGTTTTGTATCATGGCGGCATTGCCAAGCACGTTGCCGATGGTAAGCACACCCTGCCCGCCGGCACCTGCAAAGATCATCTTAACCAGCATGTTCCCTCCTCTCTTCACGCCTGTCGGCAAGGATCCCGGTAGGAAATTCTTTCGACATGACTTCTTTGACCCATGTAAACCCTTCAACCGGGCTCATCTTCCAGTTGGTGGGACACGGTGAAAGCACCTCCACGATGGAATAGCCCAGCCCGTCCACCTGGCACTGGAAGGCATTGCGTATGGCCTTCCTGGTTTTCTGAATACCTGCAGGCCCGTCAATGGCAACCCGTTCGGCATAGGTGACACCGGGAAAGCCCGCAAGGGCGTCGGTTAGATGCAGGGGGTACCCGTCGTTCACCGGGTTCCTCCCGCGGGGAGTGGTGGTTGTTGTCTGTTGAACCAGCGTGGTGGGTGCCATCTGTCCTCCCGTCATGCCGTAGACGGCATTGTTGATGAAGATCACCGATATATGTTCACCCCGGTTGGCAGAATGCAGCGATTCCGCCGTCCCTATGGCGGCAAGGTCACCGTCCCCCTGGTAGGTGAACACGAAAAGATCGGGCCGCATTCTTTTAATGCCGGTGGCAATTGCGGTGCCCCGGCCGTGTGCAGACTCGATCATGTCCACGTCGAAATACTTGTACGCAAGTACCGCGCATCCGGCCGGGTTTACACCGATGGCCTTATCCCCGATACCAAGTTCCTCAAGCAGCTCGGCCACCATGCGATGTACTATCCCGTGACCGCAACCCGGACAGTAATGGCTGATCACGTTTTTCTTGTAATATACTGGCCATTGGTTCTTCAGCTTCACGTTCACCCCTTGTTCATCAGTATGTATTCCCGGTTCAGTATTCGGGCAAATTCGGCGGGTGTGGGAATAATGCCACCCGGTCTTCCGTGGAAGTACACCCGTGACCTGCCCTCAAGGGCCATTTTCACGTCATCCACCATCTGCCCCGTACTCATTTCAAACACCACAAACGAGCGTACTTTTTTAGAAACTTCACGAATAATGCCGGACGGGAATGGCCAGAGAGTAACCGGCCGCAGCAGCCCCGCCTTAATGCCGTCCTTGCGCACCCGCTTGATGGCCCCTTTTGCGATCCGGGCGGTGGTCCCGTAGGCAACAGCCACTATCTCCGCGTCCTCCATCATGTAGGCCTCGTACCGTATTTCGTGTTTCTGTATTTCTTTGTATTTACGCACCAGTTTCCAGTTATGGCGTTCCATTTCAAGCGTGTCCAGGATGAGGGATGCCATGTAACGGCTGTCCCCGTCCCCCTTTCCCTTCAGCGACCATTCCTTTTCAGGTACCGAGGTCACCTGCTCCGGGAAGACCACCGGCTCCTTCATCTGGCCCAGCATTCCGTCACCCAGCACCATCACCGGCGTCCGGTACCGGTCGGCCAGTTCAAAGGCATCGTAGGTGAGGTCTGCCACCTCCTGCACGCTTTCAGGTGCCAGTACCGGCGTACGGTAATCACCGTGGCCGCCGCCCCGCGTGGCCTGGTAATAATCACCCTGGGCGGGTGCAATATTCCCCAGGCCCGGCCCGCCGCGCATCACGTTAATGATGACTGCCGGAAGCTCGAAGCCCGCCAGGAAGGATATCCCCTCCTGTTTCAGGCTGATCCCCGGGCTGGAAGAGGAGGTCATGGTCCGTGCACCCGTACACGACGCGCCGATCACCATGTTGATGGCGGCCGTTTCGCTTTCAGACTGTATGAACACCCCGCCATGTTCTGGCAGGTGGGCCGACATGTATTCACCCAGCTCGTTCTGCGGGGTGATGGGATACCCGAAGTAGCTGTTACAGCCCGCGCGGATTGCCGCCTCCCCAAAGGCGTGGTTGCCGCTGATAAATATCTTATTCATCATACACCTCTATGGCAAGGTCGGGGCATACAAGTGTACACACCATGCAGGCAGTACATTCACCCTCCGGATCGGGCTCAGCGTAATGGTACCCCTGGCTGTTCAGTGATCCGGATACCCGCAGCGCGTTTTTTTTGCAGAAATGAACACACAGCTGGCAGCCCTTACACATCTCGGAATTAACAATGACTCTACTTTTTGTTTTTACTTTCATGTTTTTTATTCTTTTTGGAATGTAGTAATGTTATATGACATATGACACTTTTTAACACCATATGGCAAGAATAATTCAATGAATAGCAGTCATTATTACCCAAAACGTTGTTGACCATCCAGCAAGGGGGTGTCATGTAGTTAGCATTGATCAATCCAGGAGAAGTACATGCACGTTGACATTGACCGTTTCGCCCACCTTGATTCACCTTTTCACCGGTGGGACCAGAGATACAAGATGGCAGGAGTCTTTCTGCTTATACTTGTAATAAGCATGCTTACAAGCCTGGTTATCCTGTGTTGCAGCGTTTTCCTGGCACTGTTGAGCATACTCGTATCCCGTATTCCCCCGGCACAGGCTTTTCGCACCATACTGTACCCGCTGTTGCTGCTTGTCCCCCTGTTCATCTTTCTGCCTTTGACAGCGGGAGGAGCCCATGTCTCACTGTACGGTATCCCGGTGTACACGGGCGGATTGCTGCTTTCGGCCCAAATCGCCATGAAGGCATTATGCATCATCACGCTGTTCAATGTCATGATGGGCACATCCCCCTTCACCACCAGCATGAAAGCACTACGGTCATTGAAGGTTCCCTCGAAAATGGTAGACCTTATTATGTTCACCTACAGGTATATTTTCATCTACCTTGATGACCTCAGGGCGTTACGGCAGTCACTGATCTTGAAAGGTTACCGCAGCAGAACATCGCGTCATTCATTCCGCACCTCTTCCTACCTGGTAGGGTCACTCATGGTACGCAGCTTTGAGCAGACTGACAGGATGTTCAACGCCATGACCTGCAGGGGATATACCGGTGAAGTGAAAACCATAACCGGGTTCAATTCCACTATCATGGACCTGTTGAAGCTTTTGACAGTATTGCTTGCTGCAACCATGCTTGCTGTTTTTGAAATGATGGTCTTCAACGGGAAATTACTATAAGGGGAGATGCAAGGTGAATATTGTTGAAGTAAAGAACCTGGAATTCAAATACCCGGACACCGACAGGGTCATTGATAATATATCCTTCACCCTTGAGAAGGGTGAAAAGTGCGGCATCATCGGTCCCAACGGTGCCGGTAAAACCACCCTTTTTCATCTCATGTGCGGGTTATTGAAACCGTCATCCGGCAGCATTCATATTAACAACAGGCCCGTAGAACACAACACCTTCAATCCTTCCATCGGCTACGTGTTCCAGAAAACAGATGACATGCTTTTTACCGCAAGCGTGTACGAAGACATATCCTTCGGACCACTCAACCTTGGGCTGGAGACCCGGGTGGTAAAGGACAGGGTTCAGGCGGCCATGGAGATCACCGGCACCGGCCACCTTACAGACAGGCCCCCGCATCATCTTTCGGGCGGAGAAAAACGCATGGTTGCCATCGCGTCGGTTATTGCCATGCGTCCGGAAATAATAATTTACGACGAACCCACATCAGAACTGGACATGCGGACACGGCGCAACCTTATCAGCTTTCTCAATGATTCGCGTGAAACCACCCTGATCGCATCACATGATCTTGAATTCATTCTTGAAACATGCGGCAGGGTCTTACTTGTTAACGAGGGTCAACTTGTCACACGGGGAATACCCTCAGCAGTAATGAAGGACGAGGAGCTCATGCTGCGAAACGGCCTTGAGCGGCCCCATTCCCTGCTCCACGGGATCACCCATCATCATTGAACCAGTTCCGGTTTCACCTTCATGAAAAATCCCACCACGAGCATGGTTATGATCCCCTCCGCCAGGGAAAGCGGGAGATGGGCCGCCATGATCACCCTGGCGGTGACCGTGAATTCCTTTCCGGTGAGAACAAGCACAAGTGCCATCAAGACAGCCGAAAGCAGTATTGCCACCATGCCGCCAGAGAATGAAAGGACATGCGGTGTGAACCTGAAGCCTTGAAATGTACCCTTTAACCTGAACATTCCCCATGACACAAGCGCGGGAAGCCCCATTATGAGACTGTTTGCTCCCAGCGTGGTTATCCCGCCATGCTGGAACATGATGGCCTGGAACAGCAGCGCAATGAGTATGGCCGGGAAAGCCGCCCACCCAAGAACTATCCCCACCAGCCCGTTGAGCAACAGGTGTACACTGGCAGGTCCCAGCTTTATGTGCACCAGTGACGCCACAAAGAACGCCGCCGTCATGACCGCTATACGGGGTATATCTTCACGTTCGGTTTTTTTCAATACGGTACCCGCAATGACAACCGCCGCAACAGCCGTGCCGGCACATACGGGCCCGCTCAATACTCCATCGCTTATATGCATGTGTATATCTCCATGAAATTCAGAAAGGGGGGTCAGAGCCCCTTGAAAGCATACGAATGCGAAAGGAAAGAAACGTCAAGAAAATAATACGTTTTATTTATATGTAGCACGATCAGCCTCACCCAAAGAAGCTAAGACGCGACGAGTTGAATTCTTTCTTGCAGTATCGCCAGGAAATATAATTATCAATCTATTCGTTTTTTACCGTTAGAGGATATATATGGCTTCAGGTCCAAAGATATGTGTTTCTCAGCATGTAAACTCTATATCCTGAACAAAACTCAACAACTACCGGTTGCTATACTGAAAACAACAAAACGAACCTGTATTGATACACTCTCCATTTCTCGGTGCCTCGGTGGCTGGTCGTTTTTAAGAAAACACGTAGTGCACATGCTGTTTGGCCAGGCCGGCAAAGCCGTATTCGACCACCCTGTCCTCGAACTCTTCCCAGTTGTCACCGTAATGGGTGAGTATGGTCTTTTCCTTGATACTGTCGGGCAGATCTTTCAGCTCTTCCAGGGACGCGTGAACCCCGCCGGTGAAGAACTGGCAGTCGTGAAAGATGGCCTCGAAGTTGAACTTCTCGTCGTACGAGAGCACCAGCTCCGGGTCATACCGGGTATCGCTGGTAAACAGTATCCGGTCATCAATGACCATCCCGCAGCTCCAGAAAGAACTCTGCCAGTCCTGTGATGAATCGGGAATGTGCATGGTCCGCATCATCTTCAGGTTTATCTTTCCCACGTCTGCCATAAAGGTTTCCCTGGGATAGTTGGGCAGCCACTGTGGCCTTATTATGTCAAAGAAATCATTGAATCCCAGGATATCGCCCGCCTCGTCCTCGTTAAAACCTGAACCGCCGCGAAGGGACATGTCCCACAGTATATGCTGGTAGGTCTCGTTGATCACCATCACCGGTTTACGCTTTGTCATATACCGTCCCATCAGGGCCACTTCTTCGAGGCCGCCGATATGGTCAGCATGCGAGTGGGTGATAAGGAGGTTTTTCACGTCGGTAACCGGCACGCCCAGCTCAAAAAAGGACTGGGGACACTTGGTACCGCAATCAACAAGTACGTGGTCATCACCCTTTATTATCATGAGGTTGGTCTGGTAATTTCTCTTGGTAAAGGCGCTTCCCACGCCAAGAAAAAACAACTCCAGCGTACCCTTGTTTTTCAGAGAGAAGGGCTGCTTTTGGTGTGGTATTATATTCATTGTGTTCATATAGTATCCTTAATTGATGTAATACTGTTGAGATTATAACCAGTATAATCTGTAAACAGTTGTTCAATATAAGGATACCTGGAGAAAACTTCAATCATAAAAGCAGTTTCTGCACGTGATCATGTGACAACTTCCACCTGCTTCTCTTCTTCTTCAAGTACCCTGTAGGCGATCTTGCCAACCTGTGTAACAGGAAGGGATTCGCGGAATTCAATCTCACGTGGACAACTCCACTTTATGAGATCCTTTTTACAATGATCTATCAGCTCCGCTTCAATATCCTGCGAATCATGGTACCCGTTTTTCAGCACCACGAAGGCCTTTACCCGTTCCACCTGCACCCTGTCGGGAACACCTATCACGCAGGCACTCTCAACCGCGGGGTGAGCGCGCAGCTGCGCTTCCACCTGCGAAGGATACACGTTCATCCCCGATGACTTGATCATCCGCTTCTGGCGGGTAGTAAAGTAGAAGAAGCCGTCATTGTCCATGTGGCCGATGTCACCCGTATGCAGCCAGGTTAACCCGTCATCATGGGCAACCAGCACCCTTGCCGTTTCCTCGGGCTGGTCAAGATACCCCAGCATCACCGCCGGGCCGCACACGCATATCTCACCTTCTTTACCCGGCCCCAGCACCCTTTTGCTTTCCGGTGCAACAATTTTCGCCTGCATTCCCGGGAACGGGACTCCTATGCTTCCCTCCCGGTATTCATGTACCGGCATGGCCATGATGGCGGTTACGGCCTCGGTAAGTCCATACCCTTCCAGCAGCACCACGTTACCATTCCCGTCCGCAACAGCCTTTTCAAAACCTTCCTTGGTTGCCCTTGGCAGGGAGTCAGCACCGCTGAAACACGCGGTAAGGCAGCTCAAATCACTTTTTGCGAACTTCTCGCTTTTCGCCAGGGCCTCGTACAGGGTAGGGACGCCGATGAGATAATTGGGCTTCTTCTTCATCATCTTCGCCGCAAGGTCGGCCTCGAACATGGGAACCAGTATGCTTTTGCCCCCGTTCATCAACGCGGCGTTCACGCACACTCCCAGTCCAAACCCGTGAAATATTGGCAGCATGGCCAGCACATCGGCGTAATCCCTGTTCATGCCAACCCAGTGGGCGCACATGAGCCCCTGGCTGACAAAATTGTAATTGGAAAGCATGATACCCTTGGGCTCTCCGGTGGTACCCCCGCTGTACAGTATAACCGCCATCTCATGGGGGTCAACATGGGCCTTCTCAACCGGCGGATGGGTGGACTTCATCACATGTTGTTTCCAGGACACCACCAGTTCATCATCACCGGGGATGGGTGGATTCTTTCTTCCCTGTTTCAGCCAGTACAGGAGAGCAAGGTGTTTTGGAAGGTAATCCTCCATTTTTACCACCAGGAGTTTTTCAAGTCCTGCCCTGCTGGCCGCACTGTACACCTTGTCAAGCCACATGTCCATGGTGAGGGCCATTCGGCTTTTACTGAGAGTGAAATAAAATTCTATCTCCGTTTCAGTGGAGAGGGGGTGTATCATGCTGGCAACCGTTCCCAGCTTGTTCAGGGCGTAAAAACATATGATCCCGGGCGGTGACGTTGGCATGGAAATGGTAAACCGGTCACCCTTTTGTATACCAAGGGCGGCCAGCGCGTTGGCGCACCGGTCGATCTGCTCCTTGAATTCAGCATAGGTTACCTGTGAACCCATGAAGTCATACGCAATTTTTTCCGGGAACTCTTCCACGGCTTCCAGGATGGACTCGTACATGGTGCATTCCGGAAAATCGATGGTATGGGGAACGTTCCCGTAATAGTGCAGCCAGGGATATTCTGTGTTCATGCTATTCTCCTTCTTCAGGTTCTTCCTCCGTCTCTTCTTCACCGGTTAATTCTTTGATCTCTATGGACTTCAGCTCGGGTGACTTGTACTTGCTGGTCCCGTTGTCGTCGTCCTTCCCGATCTGGAACATGGAACCAAAGGTTACCAGGCTTGTGGTGGGATCATCGGGGAAACCCGGTGAAGGACGGAATATGGCGGTTTCCCACGAGGTGTTGTACACGTCAACACCGTTGCCACCGTCAAAAAACTGTGGACTGTCGGTAATACCAAGCACGTCCTTGGCAATATAGAAATCACCCTGCGAAAAAATACTTTTCTTGCTGTCCCATCGCCCCTCATCCAGGCCATGGTTACTACCGTCGTTCCAGTACTGGATCACAAGCTGATCATCAATAAACACAGAGATGGTTGGCCCGTGGCTTAAACCCGTCTCCGGGTCATCTTTCACCGCGTCGTTGTGTATCCTCATTTTCATGGTATGAAAATCAGTTATACCGATAGAAGGGACATCCGCGCAGGCGATAAGGTGCCCGCTGCTTTCCCCGTCGTAGTTCATGGTCAGCAACACATTTTCCTGTAATTCCGGCTCAAAAGCACCATCCCCTATAGGAAATGCATCATCACGAAACGCCATTGCCATCAGGGCACCATGAGGCTCGTCCCCGGCCAGAAATATTATTGCCATGATAAATCCCTGTGGCTCATTGGTGGGATTGCAGTCACCACCCACCACCGTCTGTATACCATCTGTTAACCTGAAAGTGGCACTGTACTCTATGCCGAAATTGTAATCAATGATCTGGGGCTGCCCGTTATTGGGGGCAGAAGCCGCGTAGAAAATTGCCGGGTCATCGGGACTGATAAAGATGCCGTCATCGCGCTTTTTGGTGGTCATCACCGGTTCGGTGGTAATGACCTCCTGCCCCTCGAATATGGGTTCCATCACAACGGGATACAGGGCTCCCTGGAAATCGGTATAGTAATTCGCATTAAGACTTCCGAAATCCAGGTCCATGTTGGTGGTATCCAGGTCAAGCATCATACCCGATTTATCCGGGTTACTGGTCTCCTTCACGTCACCCTTGCAGGCGCCAAAAAGTGCCAGTGATAGCATAATTGATATTATTGTAATTATTCGTTTCATCGTTTTCCTCCCCACCACGAATTATAATAAGTAATAGCGGACACCGAACTTCAGCATGCTGCCACCCAGCACCACCGGGTAGGCAAACCGTTCGATGTACTCGGGGTCTTTACCCGCGGCATCCGGACCGGCGGTGGCCATGGTCATTGCCTGCTTTGCAGTATCGCTGAATTCCGTTTCTGCATAAACCGTCTGCATGGTCCCGCTGGCCCAGTACTCCACGGTTGCGGCCGCGTTCTCGGAAAGGAACACCTCCAGTCCCAGCAGCATGTTGAAAGAGATACCGTAGGTCATGAACTCGATGGTTTCATTGATGGGTTCTGTTACCATCAGGTTCTCTGCATCCGAATAAACGTTTTCATCGTACGAAGTGAGAAATGCCGCGTATTTCTTGTCCGCATCCACCTGTATACTAAAACCGCCCCGGAACCAGCTGACACCAACACCGCCGTACACCTTACCCAGGTCCATTACCGGGAGTATCACGCCGAACGTAAGGGGCACCTCCATCCAGCTTGAATTCCAGGTGGTCTTGATGGTTCCGCCTTCAAAATTGAATTCAGACGGCTGGGCAAAATCACTTGAATCTGCCACCTGGTCAGGGCCGGGCCCCAGCTTCAGCATCTGCTCACCGCCGGATATCTTGAAGGCATAATCGAATCCAAGCCTCACGAAAAACGGAAGATCAAGGTGCGGGGTAGTATCATACATGACGTACATCCCCGTATCCAGGCCTATGAGGGGCCCTCCTTCCTCATAATCATCTATTACCCTCAACGGCTCAGCATTTGTTCCCTCTGAACTGTACGACTGAAGGGCGCAGTCCTTGTCGGGCATAAGCAGCTTGCCTATACCGGTTGTAGATGCCAGGGACTCGGTATTAAGATCAACCACCCCGTCATTGGTGATGGCACTTCCCAGCTGGCTCATGTCCGCCACCACACCGGCGGTAAGCCCTATAGCAAGAAAACGTCTTTTACTGTCGGCCTTCTCAGACTTTTCACCCTTTTTCTTAAGGGAAAGTACCATGTCAGAATTTTTCGATTTTTGTGCGAATACTGCAGACGAAAGACATAGAACAAGAAATATGGTCAAAAAATTGCGTCTCATCACTCCTCCCATCCACTTGTGAATACCGACCGGGTGGTTTGTACACATTTTAAAAAAAATGATGCTGATAAAAGAAAAGGCAAAAACACCCATGTGTAAAACCGACGCGTCGGTATTCTTGATTGGCAAAAAAGATGTACGCCATTAACGTACATGGTGTGCGTATAACATATTAATGACTGAGCGGTCAATTATTTTTTTAAAAAAAGTCCAACCATCAGGCAATTGAAACGAAAACGACAAAATTCTCCAATTGTTATTGACGGTTCCGGGCCGGTGGTTTTTTATATTACTGCGCGATTACACGAAACTACATATCTCACGATAAAATGGCATAATGCCGCAAGAAAAACCAGATGAACGAAAGAAATGGTATCATTGATAATGGTGATCCCGGGCAGAGGATGGTCAATTCCATAAAAAGGGCTTCAGATATCCTGGATCTTTTCATGGAAGACCCCGGCCCCCTTGGGATCACCGATTTCTCCAAAAGGCTGTCACTGCCCAAGACAACCATTCAGGGTATTGTCCGCACACTTACCCATATCCAGTACCTGGAGCAGGATCCCCACAGCCACAAGTATTACCTGGGCCCAAAGCTTTTCAGGCTGGGCATGCAGTACACCGCCAACCATGACACCATGAGCATTGCCAACCTGTACGCCGAGCGGTTGAGCTTCAAGCTTGGGCTGCCGGTGAACGCCGGGTTCCTGGTGGGCAACCGCATCATCATCGCACTGCGGGCGGAACCTGAATCTGGAAGCTCATTCTTCCCCCAGATGGGACTGGTGATACAGCCGCATACCACCTGCATCGGTAAGATCATCTACGCCTTCATGAATGAACAGAAACGTGAAGAACTCCTTGCCCAGCTGGAATTTGAACCCCTTACCGAAAGATCTATTACCAATCCGGATATCTTCAGAAAGGAACTTGAACAGGTGAAACAGGACGGCATCAGTTTCGAGAACCAGGAGAATGTTCCCGGCCTGGCAGGTATCGGGGGCCCCGTGTTCAACTCCTTCGGTGAACTCATTGCGGCCTTCGCGGTAACCGGCAGTTTGGAACAGGTTGAAAGCAAGAGATCACAGATCATCCAGGAAGTGCAGTACAGTTCCCGGGAAGTTTCCCGGAAACTGGGATACGTGAGTATATTTGAATGAAAAAAGGGGGGCACCCCCTTGGGAATGCCCCCTTTATAGAAACGATGAAGAGAAACAAACTCGGCTAAATTAGAACTTCACTTCTGTCTTCACGTAGAACGTCTGCTCGTCGTCAACTTCATCAGATTCGAATGTCCTGTTCTCGAGATAGGCAAGTGCCTGGAAACCTTTTACGAACTGGTATCCAAGACCTGCTGCCCAGATGGTAACAGTTGTATCATCGTCATATACATCATTCGCTTCTTCGTTCTCGGCCATTGCGTATCGGCCCATGATAAGAACCGGCATTCCCGCTACTGAATTCAGGTTCATGTTCAGCCATGTATCCAGTATGTAGGCATCTTTAACAGTGTCTACTTCGTTTTTCTTTACTTCAGGCAGCACGTAGTTGGCACCAACCTTGATAAGATCGGTTGAATAGGATATTCCAGCGCCATAATACATCCTGTAATTATCATCGGCTTCTGCTTCGTTGGTCACCTCGTTCCTGTAAAAACCTGCGATCGCAAGTCCTTCAATGGGGGTAACTTTCAGCATACCGGTCATGGCCTTACCGTTACTGGTGGGTTCGTCAACCTTCTTGTAGCCTTCACCGTTGGAGTACATACCGGAAAGGGTTACCATCTTCATAAGCTCCAGGTCAAGACGAATACCGGCATCAGCCGAATTATCGATGCTCTGTGCTTTA
>CAYFSO010000002.1:0-89140 GCA_964345775.1 uncultured Leptospiraceae bacterium
CGTTCTCGCGGGCACGTTCCAGTATGGGCTCAAAGCCGCCAAGGTCTTTCTCGGTGTCCTCGTCTACTATGTAGCTGCGCGTTACCTTCGGGGCCATCTTTTTCAGGCGCACAATGCTGTCGTAGTCAAAGGACTGGAAGATCACCCTGTTTGGACCGTACCCAACCTTCACCGACGTTTCACCCTGGTTTAACGTGTCAAGCTCCTTCACCGTATGGTCGGCATTCAGCCAGCCTTTCTTCACCAGCAGGGCGACGATCTGCTTCTCGATGCCCGGGAAGTTTTCAGGCTTTTTCAGCTCTATGAGGAGGCCGGGCCTGTTGTTACCCTTTGAGGCCATGTCGATGTACTGCTCAAAGGTTGGAATGGTGATGCCCACATATCCCTTCCGTGCCCGATCGGGGTTTTTCTCGTTGAACCATGATCCGGCGTCAAGCCGCTTCAGCTCGGCGTAGGTAAACGATCCCACCGGATCATCCGCACGGCCGGGAAAGACGTCCTCAACGTTGGTGGTGCGTTTCAGGTCATCATCGTGGTAGTTGATAAGAACCCCGTCCTTCGTGCGCTGTACGTCCGTCTCTATGTAGTCGGCACCAAGGTCACGGGCGATCTCGAAGGCGGGCATGGTAAGCTCGGGCGCAAGGTAGGCCGCACCCCGGTGAGCGCACACCGCCTCGTAGGGCAGCTTCTTCTCAATGGCAATGTCCTCTCCCGCCCAGGAGGGACTCATGATATAGGAAACCAGCAATGCCGCAACCGGCAGGCTGATAATAACGGCAAGAATACGTTTTACAATTTTCATGGCTTCACCTCACATGTTAATGAATAGTATTTATTATTAGCACACGGGTGAAATGTCAACAAGTATCTATTAGCCCCTTGAGCCGCGGAAGAGGAACATGGAACGTCCTATCTTTATCTCGTCCCAGTCATACAGGGGTTTTGGCCTCAGCAGTTTTCGGCCGTTGAGAAAGGTGCCGTTTTCACTGGCCATGTCAAACAGGTAGTACCCGTTGAACATCTTTTTTATCTTTGCGTGCTTCAGGGACATCGCGTCATCCTGTATCACGATGGTGCACTCGGGATCACGCCCCATGGTCACCTCGTCCCAGAAGAGTGGAAATTTCTTTCCGGTCTCCGGGCCCCCCTTCTCCACCAGCCATGCCCTGGCATAGCTGTACTCGGGGTCCTCGGGGGTAATGAGGGCATCCTGCGATTCCTTACGCAGACGGTCTTCTTCAATGACCCTCCGGTAATCGGTCTTCAGGCCCTCCGGCACCTCGTACTTCTTTGTCCTGGAGATCCTGCTCTGCCCCCTCCTGAACAGCATCACGCAGAGTACCGCCAGTACCACCAGCAGCAAAAAGATGAGTATAATGAGTATTATTGTTGAAATACCCGGAAGCTTAATGTCAAGGAACCCGCTGTCGTAGGTCACCTTCTTCACGTCCCGGTCGCGCAGCACGTCGTATTTCAGGCGCACCTCGACCTGGTGAGCCGCGCCGTTTGCCGGGGCCATGGTACGGTATTTCACCTGGTACCGGTTCACAATGGTACGGACCAGCATGCTGTACAGGTTGCCGGTATCCGCGTTAGGCGAAACCTTAATTGTTCTGCCCCCGGTAAACCGTGCTATCCTGCCTGTCTGTGTTGTCTTCGCGTCCTGGTTGGGAACCACGAAAAACACCGGCACACCGGTGTCCCTGGCAAACTGTATAATATCATCGCTTACCAGGTTGCTGCCGTCGTCCCGCCCGTCGGTGAACACCACCACCGCCTTGCGGTTGTTCTCAACGGCGCTCAGCATATCCAGCGAATCGTATATGCAGTCATACAGGTGGGTATATTTCCCGTGCCTTTGTATGGTCTTGATCTTCTCTTCTAAGTGTTTCTTGTCCCTGGTGAAACTGCTTAAGAAGGTAACCCTGTCGTTGAAACGGTACAGCGCCATGTGCACCGCAGGCCCGGCATCTGCCACCACCCTCGCGGCTGCCTTCTTCAACACGGCAAGCCACTTTTCGGATATGCTCTTGCTCGAGTCAACGGCCATCATCAGGTACACCGGCCGGGTATCGTCGGAAAGGTCTTTCACGCTCACGTAGTTTACCCGGTAGCCGTCCTCGTATACCATGAGGTGTTCCTCGGTAAGCCCCCGTATGGCAGTACTGTCGGGATTGCGCACCGATACCGTCATGTTCACGGTGGGGAACTCCGACCGGGCATCGACGTTGTCAATACGCACCAGCGGGCCGGCCAGCGCGGATACTGCCATGCCCAGCATGGTTACCGTCAGTACAAATGTAAGTACACGTGAAAATAATTTCATGGCTACCCGAGAAGAAGATAATTATTTGTTACTACAAGTATCGGCCGCCTGCGCCCATCATTGGAGTCTTTTTCATCTTAAAAATTAACGGATTTACCACAGAGGCAGAAGAGACCATGTATTGAACCACCCTTCGCGACCCTGATCCTCTGTGATTCCATTTTTCTTTACACGGTGCCGCAGTCGCCCACGCCGCCTTCCAGGAGTTCAAGGGCATGGGGTATGGCCGCCTCGATAAATTGCAGGTTTTCCTTTACCGCCTTCGGACTGCCGGGGAGATTGATGATGAGGGTGCTGCCGCGAATGCCTGCAACCGCCCGGGAGAGCATGGCGTGTGGCGTCACTTCCAGAGACCGCATCCGCATCACCTCGGCGAAGCCGGGAGCTGAGCGTTCTATGACAGAACCGGTTGCCTCGGGGGTCACATCGCGCGGCGCAAAGCCGGTGCCGCCGGTGGTTAAAACCAGGGACATCCTTTTATCACAGAGATCCTTAAGGACATCAGCGATGGCATCATACTCGTCGGGCACGATAGTTTCCTCTGCCACGGTATAGCCCTTCTCCTCTGCCCACTCACGTATGGCGGGCCCGGAACGATCTTCACGTTCCCCTTTCGACGACCGGTCACTGACGGTCACGATCCCGATGCGAACCATTCACGTCCTCCTCTTAAACTAAACAAATTTACCACAGAGACACAGAAGAGACACTGAGATCACTGAGGGTTGCGTTCATGAATTGACCCACCCTCCGCGACTCTGCGTCTCCGTGGTTACATTCAAGATACGCGGCTAATCGATCTCGATGCTCTTCACCGTGAACTCTCTGCCCGACTGGATGGTGACATCGGCCGATTCGCATTTGGGACAGGTAAACTGGAAATCATCACGGGTAATGGTAAACTCGTGTCCGCATTCGTCGCATTTTAACACGGCGGGGATCTTCTCGATCACCAGCTCGGCGTTGTCGGCTATGGTGTCCTTGCTGACAAAATCAAAGTAGGTCTGCATCCATTCGGGGATGAGATCAGAAAGCTCACCCACCACCAGGTTTATCTTCGTAACGCGTTTGGCGTTGTTCTTCTGTGCGTTCTCAACAACGATATCGAGAATATTTGACATGACTGAAAGTTCGTGCACCTCTTTCTCCTCACCCCGGTTTCACAAAAAGCGTTTTTCCGGTCATTTGATCGCTCATTCTTTTAACCCATCTATACGATATAGTAATTAAAACGCAATGAAAAAAGGCCATGGAAAACGCCACCGGAAACAGTCACTACATAATGAAGCACCGTCATTACCTTGACACCCGTGTAAAGATACTTACACGGGAGCTGCACCTGCATGACAACCACAGCAACGCTGCCACGTGCCATGCCATATCCCGCATCATGCATTACCTTGCCGGCGGTCAGGCCATTCAATTTGAAAACAACGAAGTAATGGATGCACTTGAAGAGCTTTCTCGACTGTATGACCGGTGGGACATAATCCATGACGGTGACATGCTGGGATACGTATACCAGCAGCTGAAAAGTACCGGTCACAAGAAAAAGCAGGGGCAGTTCTTCACTCCACCGGACATCGTGGAGTATATAGTAGAACACGCATTACCTGCAGGGGAAACGGACATCACCCTGCTTGACCCGGCCTGCGGCTCCGGGCAATTCCTGGTGGCGGCGTTTAACAGGCTCGTAAGCAGTTTCGTCCAACGCGGATGGGGCCCTGTCGATGCGGCCAGTCATATCTGCGCAGAATGTATTTACGGCATAGACATAGACCCGGTTGCGGTGGCCATCGCCCGGTGTAACCTGGCAAAAGCCGCTTGCTTTTTCACCGGCAGCACACCGCGTTCACTGAACATCGTTACCGGGGACTTCCTGTACATGAACCAGCCACCCTTCCCCTCCGGGCTGCTGCCCCGCAACAGGTTCACCACCATCGTTGGCAACCCCCCGTGGGGAGCGCGGTTCACCGCAAAAGAGAAAAATCATTTTCGAAAGCATTACCAGTCAACCGCCTCGGGCATTAACAGCTTCACCCTCTTCATGGAAAAATCTATCATTCACCTGGAAGACAACGGGATGCTGGGGTTCCTGGTGCCCGAGGCATACCTGAACATAAAGGCACATCGAAACTCAAGACTGCTGGCCCTTGATAACACCGGCATAAAACGTATCGCCCTCTGGGGAGAACGCTTCAAGAAGGTATTTGCCCCCTCGGTATCAATTCACATGGAAAAAGAGCAGGACGGTGAAAGGCGTCACCGCAACATCGTGCAGGTGCACACAAGGAAAAGCCACCGTTGGGGTACGGCGGTGCTCATCCCGCAGGAAGCCTATCGCAGCACCCACCAGAACATCTTCACCATACAGCACTCCCGGCATGCAGCCACCCTGCTTTCGGGCATGGAAGAGAGTGACTGCTACTACCTGAAAGACCGGGTACGGTTTTTCCTGGGCATCGTTACCGGCAGCAATCCACGGCACGTGAAGAGGGAATTTTCCATATCACACCCGGACCCCATAATCATTGGCAAAGACATACAGCCATTCTCCATTAACTACAGCGGTCACCACTTCAGGTACGACCCGGAGATCTTGCAGCAGGTGGCTCCCCGTGATCTCTACGTCACCCCCAACAAGGTGCTGTATAAATTCATCGGAAAACGTCTCACGTTCGCCGTTGATACAAGGGGGTATTTCTCCCTGAACAACGTCAATGGTTTCGTGCCCCTTGACCCTGGCCTTGATCCTGACATTCTTGTTTCACTGCTTAACTCCAGGGTCATGCAGTACTACTACCAGCATCACTTTTTCACGGTAAAGGTATTGCGGGGCAACCTGGAACGGCTTCCCCTGCGTCACCTCTCCGCGGATGCATCGAAGATGCTTAAAAATTTTGCTGCTGAAATGCGTGAATCAGGGAAAACAAGTGGTACAACAAGGGAGAACCTTGAGGATATCATATTCTCACAGTACGGCATCAGCGACAGGGACGCCCACAGGATAACCGAAAACATCCCGGACCATCTTCCGGCATAAAACGTTCAACCATCCTGTTTTTCCAGGTCAGAGGGCTTGAAAACCACGTACATCTCTATTGAGTCATCACTTCCGTCGTCAAAGAAGGCTATACCCCGGGTACTGTACATGTAGAGGGACTTTTCCGTGCGTTCAAGTATATGCAGCCCCTCGTTCCCCATCCTGAAAATAATATACTGCACTCCCTTTTCAAGCGACACACCCGAACTGGTAACCCTCTGCCGCGAATCACCGATCACGAACTGCACCTTACCGTTCTTCAATCCAACGGTTATATCCGGGTAACCATACACCAGCATGCAGTCAAAGCGCACATCATCCACCTCTTTCAGCTTGAACACATGCTTGAAGAGCTTCCAGTTCTTCGTTTTCGTTTTGCGGTCGGGCTCCCCCTTAAGCTCCTTCACCTCTTCCACTTTCATCCCCAGCAGTATTCCCTCGGCCCCGATGCCGGGCACTACCAGGGAGGAGTCTCTCACCACCCGTGCTGCATCTTCACTGCTTTCCCTTTCAGGCACGGAACCATGTACAGTTAAAGACACAAGTGCGACAGCAATAATAACAACTAACGCAAACCTTTTCATACCAGTTACCCGTTCATAATTTCCATGATTTTACAATTAGTATACCTATGGGCATACTTTGATACAAAAATATTTTTTTCCGCAGATAAATGCGGATGGACACGGATAAGGGAAGAGTGAGAAGCGAACCGTGAAGTTCTCAATAAATCCCCGCTAATCAGCGTTTATCGAGCGAAGCGGGCGGTTCCATGTTTTGAGCGGTGGCAAAAAAACTATAGTCGTATCTTATCGGCTACCCGTTTTATGGCGGGATACCTGCGGGGAAACCTTTCCGGGGTGGAGCCCTGTTTCACGAAGACATACCCTTCCCCTATTTTATCCCTGTCCATGGCCTCAACCCCCGGCACAAGGCCAAGGTCTGTCGCATGTTCACGCATCTCTCCCGGCAGATCCTGCTCGGTGCCGCCTGCATAGACAAACAGCATTCCCCCGGCCTTTACAAGAGGCGCCCCCATCTCCATGGCCACGTACGGATGCGCAAACCCCCGGCTGACAAGAATACCGGCCTTTTCCCGGTACTCCTGGTCCCTGCCAAGCTGTTCAGCACGTGCTGCTACCACACTGCAGTTTTGTATCCCAAGCTCTTCGACCGCGGATGCAACAAAAGAGGTCCTTTTGCTGTTGGAATCAACAAGGACGGCCCGCATTCCTTCGAACACAAGGGCCAGCGGCACCCCGGGGACCCCCGCACCCGTGCCCATGTCCACCAGGAATGTTCCACGTGGAACATTATAGCCGGAAAAAGGCAGTATGCTCTGTGCAACCAGCACCTTTTCGGCCTCTTCCGTGGTTTTCGCACCGGTCAGGTTTACCATCCTGTTATAGGCAACCACCATGCGGGCATAGTGCTTCATCTTTTCAATTGTATCGCTTCGGAGGACAAGGCCGGAGTCCCTGAGTGTTCTTTCGAGGTCAAAATGTTCCACGTGGAACCTCACCGCCGGGTTTTTCGGTCCAGTGATTCCAGGTGAACCACCAGTATGGAGATGTCCGACGGGTCTACTCCCGAAATACGCATTGCCTGTCCCAGTGTGCCGGGTTGCACGCGCTTAAGCTTCTCCCTGGCCTCGTTCTTCAGGCCGGTGATATCATCGTAGTTCATATCGCCGGGTATTTTGCGGTTTTCCATCTTTTCTATCTTGCATATCTTCTCCAGGTCTTTCTTTATGTACCCCTCGTACTTTATCTCCATTTCGATCACGGGAATGCTTTCCGCGGGAATATCCACGTCAACCCTCCCCTGCAGGTCTCCCATGGTTATCTCGGGCCTTTTTAAAAGCTTCCCTGCAGGTATCTTCCCCGGAGTGGAAGCTGTTGAGCCGCCCCGGTCTTCTATCAGTCTCTTGAGGTCGTCGTCAACGTTTATTGTAGTAGACGAGAACTCCTCTATTACCCTGTCAATTCGATGATATTTCTCCTGCATGTTTCGATACTTTTCTTCTGAAACAAGATCGTTCTCGTACCCGTATTGCATCACCCTGCGGTCGGCGTTGTCCTGTCGCAGTAACAGCCTGTGTTCTGCCCGCGAGGTGAACATGCGGTATGGCTCTTCCGTACCCTTTGTCACCAGGTCGTCTATGAGCACCCCGGTATATGCTTCTGATCGTTTCAATACCAGGGGGGCTTTTCCCTGCAGTGATCTCACGGCATTTACTGCCGCCACCAGTCCCTGTGCTGCCGCCTCCTCGTAGCCGGAAGTCCCGTTTATCTGTCCCGCGTGGTACAATCCGCTTATTCGCTTGGTCTCAAGCGAGGACTTCAGCTCCAGTGGTGAGACGTAGTCGTATTCCACCGCGTACGCCGGCCGCATCACCTGCACGTTTTCAAGTCCCGGTATGGTGACGATCATCTCCAGCTGCACTTCCTCCGGAAGAGAGCTTGAAAAGCCGTTAAGATAATACTCGTTGGTATGCAGGCCCTCCGGTTCAAGGAACAGCTGGTGCCGTGGTCTTTCAGAGAACTTTACTACCTTGTCTTCTATGGATGGACAGTAACGGGCCCCTACCCCTGTTATTCGTCCCGAAAACAGGGGCGACCTGCCGATGTTCCTGTTGATAATTTCATGCGTATCAAGTGTTGTGTACGTGATCCAGCAGGGAACCTGTTCCGGGTTGAACTCCCCGGTGCTGAATGAAAACGGTATGGGGTCCTCGTCGGGGTGCTGCACCTGGCATTTATCAAAGTCGATGGAATTGCCGTTAACCCGGGGCGGTGTTCCTGTCTTCAGCCTGAGAACCGGGAACCCCAGGTTGCGCAGAGAATCCGAAAGGTGCTCTGAGCAGAAGTCGCCAAGCCTGCCGCATTTTTCATGGTACTCGCCGATATGAATGAGCCCCTGTAAAAATGTTCCGGTGGAGAGTATTACCCGGGGTGCCACGTGTTTCCTGCCCCGGATAGTTTCAACACCGCGCACTTCTCCTTTTTCTGCCAGCACGCCGGTAACTATGTCCTGTTGCAGCCACAGGTTTTCCTGCTGCTCGAGAACTTCTTTCATCCTGAACTGGTAGTCCTTCTTGTCCGCCTGGGCCCTGGGAGACCATACCGCCGGTCCCTTGCTTCGGTTCAGCATTTTGAAGTGTATACCGGTGGCGTCTATGTTTTTCCCCATCTCGCCGCCCATGGCATCGATCTCCCGCACCAGGTGTCCCTTGGCAAGTCCGCCTATGGCGGGATTGCAGCTCATCTGGCAGATGGTATCAAGGTTACCGGTTATCAGCATGGTGGAGAATCCCATCCGCGCAGCGGCAAGTGCCGCCTCGGCCCCGGCATGTCCTCCGCCCACCACGATTACATCAACGTCTGCACTCATTTCCCTTCTCCGTGTTCATTACGTGGTACATTCATGTACCCCCTTTTCGCTTTCCATTAATGTGAATGAACAGGTCTCCTGTCCAGTATTAATATACACGATCTTTATCTCTTTTCTGCTTTTTCATGCTACATTATTATTGCCACGGAGACACAGGGTCACAGAATAATATGAACAAAGTGCCACTGCGTGCTTAAAGCAACATGCGTTCTTCGACAGGCTCAGGGTGACTTGTTTATTTTAAACAATTCTCCGCGTCTCCGTGGCCACCATCGTTCTCTTTTTTTTATTGATTTTATACTAACATGATAATACCCTTCACTGTATGAATAAAACCATGTATCAACACACACATATAGCATTACGCGTAACGACACGTGAGGGGAGTGATGATGTACAAAAAAGAACTCCTTGACCGCGTACATGTTGAAGAGGGTGACATCACTAAGCTGATGGTTGACGCCATCGTGAACGCCGCCAACAAGAGCCTTCTTGGCGGGGGCGGTGTGGACGGCGCCATTCACGGTGCTGCAGGTCCAAAGCTCCTTGAGGAATGCAAAACCCTTAACGGTGCAAATCCCGGGGAGGCGAAGATAACAGGCGGGTATAACCTGCCGGCAAAACACGTCATCCATACTCCGGGCCCGGTATACAGGAATGGCGCCCGTGGAGAAGAGCTGACTCTTCGAAACTCGTATTACAACTCCATGATGCGGGCAAAGGAGAAAGGGCTTTTTTCCATCGCATTTCCCGCCATCTCGACGGGAGTATACGGATACCCGAAACAAGAGGCATGCCGCGTGGCTGTCGACGCGGTACTTGATTTCATGAAAAACGAGGGATATGCCATTGAAGTTCATTTTGTACTTTTTGACAGCGAGAGCTACAACATCTATAATGACTACATAAAGGAACTGTATAATGAACTATCTTGAAACACTTACCACAACTGCCGATCGGTTTTCAAGTATTGTCTGCCTGGGGCTTGATCCCGTAATAGAAGAGATCCCGCTGCAAACCGGAACCATCCGGGAACGAATCATTTTCTTCTACGAACAGATACTGAACCAGGTACTCAAGAAGAAAATATATCCCGGGGCCGTGAAGCCCAATTACGCCTTCTATGCCCGTTATGGAATGGAGGGTATCGAGGCCCTTCAGCATATAATCGGGCGGTACCGCGATGAAGGCATCCCCGTCATTCTTGACGTGAAACGGGGGGATATTGGCAAAACCGCTGCCGCGTACGCCGACGAAGCATTCAGGTTTTTTAACGCGGATGCCGTCACCCTTGCACCGTACATGGGCCTTGACTCCATAAAGCCCTTCATCGACCATTCCCCGGATAAGGGGTATTACGTTCTGAACCGTACATCCAACAAAAGTGCCGTTGACATCCAGGACCTCGAGGTTAACGGGGAGCCGTTATATATCAAGGTATCCAGGAAAATACTGGACTGGTACCATCCGGGCATTGGAGCCGTTGTTGGTGCCACCTATACACGGGAATTATCAGAAATACTGGATGTCTTCTCTTCCGGGAAGAGGGATGTCCCCCTGCTCATTCCCGGTGTTGGCGCACAGGGAGGCAGCGCATCCGAGATTTCTGCAATACTCAGGGAATGCGGGGACATACGCATTCACCGTATAAACTCCTCCAGCGGCATCAACTACGCCTACAAGCGTTTCGAGGGAATACACTTTGCCGAGGCAGCCGTAAAGGCGCTGGATGAGCTAAACCGGGAGACAGGGTTGTAAGATAACCATGCACCATACCGAAAACCACCAACACCTGGTGCTTGTTGTTTCGCCTAACGACGCTATTATAGGTTCCATTCTATCCATTCTCGATCAGGGAACCTACACGGTGATTACAGCCAAGAACGGCATGGAAGCTCTCAGCATAGTCACCTATCGCATGCCGCATGTTATCATCACCGAAATTGACATTCCTGTAATCAGTGGTTTCGAGTTCATTCGACGCCTCAAGAAGGGGGTGAAGACCCGGTTCATTCCGTGTATCCTGGTAGGACCCGCTGATGATATTTCCAGCAAGATCGAGGCTATCGACGCTGGTGCCGACAGCTATGTCACCCTCCCCGTCAATTCCGACGAGTTGCGGGTGCTGGTAAAATCCAAGATAACACAATCCAGCGATCTCTACATGATGACCATCAGCGACGACCTCACCCGTCTTCCCACCAGGAAAGAATTTATTCGCAGGTTCAACCTTCAGGTCGACGAAGGATTCCATGACACGGTGTCCCTCGTCATAATCGATATTGATTATTTCAAGAGCGTAAACGATGACTATGGTCACCAGGTTGGAGACATGGTGCTGATAACACTTGCCGACCTGCTGCATGACATGGAATGCGCAACCTTCTTTCCCGCCCGTTTCGGAGGAGAGGAATTTGTGATCCTCCTCCCGGGCATTGATGCTGCAGGGGCACGGGATATGGCAGACCAGCTTCGCACCAGTTTTGAATTGATAGATTTTCAAACCGGCACCGGTGAAAACTCTTTCAACGTGACATTCAGCGGTGGAGTCGCAGAATACCCCACCATGGCCGAGAACCTGTCGGGTCTCATGGCAAGGGCTGACCAGGCATTGTATGCCGCCAAAAATGACGGCCGCAACAGGTGCTACGTGTTCAGCCCCATCATGGCCAGAAACGACCGGTTCTGGGAGTACATAAAATCAACAAAGGGTGGACGGGGCACATTCATCTCTTTTCCATACAACGAAAGTGTTACCGGGTTCCCTTACCTTCCCTTTGTGATGGAAGAGATCCTTACCAACGAGCATCCCGTTGCCAGCCTGGGGATCTTTTCTTTGAACGCCGCTCCCATGTACGACCCTTTCGTGAACAGGGGGATTCGTAATTACCTGTACGATATAGAGAGCCTTGCATTTTTCCTGCCCAAAATATTCGACGCCCATTTCCCGTATGAACGGTACGTGGCGGTAAGCGACCTGTATTCTTTCAGCATTACCGTTCTTTTTCCCTTTCCCACAAACGTTTCACAGAACAGGGACCAGTTTTACAATCTTTGCAGGGAGCTTGCCCTTGATATTTACCTGTACATGAACAACTACCCGGTTGATATTGTCTTCGCAAACCATGCAATGGAGTTTGACAGGTCTTCACCCCGGCGCATTCTGGAAGAAATTAACCATGTCGCTGACAAGAAATACAGAATATTCGGCAAGAAAGATGATTTCAGTTCATTCTCCTCGGAATTCGTGAAGATACTTCACAACAAGAAGCAATCAGAAATAAATAACTACCTCTCTATCAGGCCGGTATTGTCAATACAAGAGGGCAGCCAGGTATACAATTTTATAACCAACCATCATTACACCACCCGTAATGATTACGGAGACCTGATGGTTTCAGAAGCATTTGGCGAAAAGGATAACATGTTTTTTTTCAACGAGTTCCTGTTACAACATATACCCTCCGATTCCAAAAAGCCTTTACTCTACAACCATCCGCCCCGTATGGCCGTAAGCGAAATGATCAGCTTACTCTCGGATAACCTTCCCGGAAGGGAGATTATACTGATGCTTGATGAATGTATGCTGGAGTCTATGAACGTGGAAGATATTCTGGAGATAGAGAGATCCCTTCCCGGCAACATTTCCCTGGGGATCAATAACTGCTATATTGGAAGCCAGTTACTTCAGTTGCTCTCCGTGATTACTCTCAAACTGGTGTTCCTTTCCGAAAGTATCACAAGAAATATTCATCTCTTCAAAGAGAGAATAAAGATCATAAACGGACTGAAGATGTTCGCCGATCAGCTGGGCATACCCCTGTGTGCCAGAAACATCATACTGGAAGAGGAATTCCAGCTGGTTCGTGACCTCAAGATAGATTACTGCACCGGCCCATATGCCGAACAGGTTCTCAAAAAGATGCATCGATCACGGAAATAAATGCGGTGATCCTTTCAAACGGTGTTTACATTTCTTGACACGGCGAAAAAAGAATTATTGACTTATTGCATTATGCATGAAAAATTCAGTATATGGTCACTGGAAACGAACAACTCACCAGACACAACTGGAACATTCTTGTTATCGACGACAGCAAGCTCAGCAGGGCCATTGTCAAAAAAACCCTTTCAGCCCTCAACATGAGCATAACCGAGGCAGAGGACGGCATCGATGGACTTGAAAAGCTGAAGACGCAGTCCTTTGACCTCATCCTCGTGGACATCATAATGCCTAACCTTGACGGATTTGGTTTTCTTGAACGTTTTCCAGACCACGTGGGCGATGACTTCGTTCCTGTTATTTTGATGACCGGTTCAGATGACCTCAACTCAAAGATCAAGGGCCTGAGCATCGGGGCAGATGACTTTCTGTTAAAACCACTCAACGAGAAAGAGCTGGTTGCCCGTGTCATGTCACTGTTGCGGTTGAAAAACACCCATGATGAATTGTACGAAAAAAACCTTATCATCAAGAAAGAGCTTGAGTATGCCAAGCGCCTCCAGCAGTACATTATTCCCGAAAATTTCGAGTTTGTCAGCTATCCAGCGGTACGCGGAAGGTACCTGCCCATTGCCGATATCGGTGGCGACCTCTTTGACTGCTACATCTTCGATAAGCACAAAACGGGCATCGTCATTGCCGATGTGACCGGGCACGGCATACCGGCAGCCCTGGTAATGACCATGTCCAAGATGATATTCAGCATATACGCACCCGAATACCATGAAGCCAGCGGCCTCATGTCAAAGGTGAACGAGGAGATGCGGGGCCTGCTTCTTGACATGCAGTACATCACCGCTTTCTACATCATATACGACTCACAAACCGGTATTCTCAATTTTACCAACGCGGGACATACCCGTCCCCTTTTCTATCGCAGGAGAACCGGAAAGGTAATGGCGCTCGATACCAATGGCCTTTTTGTGGGTATAATGGACAATACCTTTTACGAGGAAAAGTCCATTCGCGTAGAAAAAGGGGACCGGCTCATCCTCTACACTGACGGGATCACTGAACATAAGAACGAACAGAAAGAGGAGTTCGGTGAGAATAGACTGGCACGGTACGTGAGAGAACATGGAGATCTTCATGGAGATGGCTTCTGTGACGGCCTCCTGGAAGAACTTGAAGGCTTCTCTGCTCTGGCCGACCGCACCGATGATATTGCATTCGTATACGTAGAATTCTAACTCTCTTCCCCTGCCGCAGAAAACCATGTGGGTAAATCCGGGTTCACATATTATAAAACAGGTAGTGCTGCCTGGTATCGACGAATTCCTTCGTGACATGAAAGAAGGTCTTCACTGCGCAGTTGCACCACTGCAGTATACGGGTCACATACCACGGGGAGTACCACATGCCAGCATACAATACCAGTCCGAGGCGGGGACGATAAATCTTCCCGTGTATACAGACAACCTGCAGGGTACCTTGCGGTCTGAATTACACGGTTACCTGGAGCAGTCACGTTACGACCGTGAAGTAATACTCAGCCTGCTCAGGAAACGTCACTTCACCTCCCCGGTAACCAGTCACGGTAAACATTGCGAATGCCATCGTCAATTCAACATGGACGGAGAGCAGGCACTACTTCTGACCTTTTCCATCGTGGATAATCTTGAAACGGGTTCGGTACACATCTACCTTCCCTGGCCCTTTACCAGGCTCATTACATCACAGAATGCTGTCAGGGCGGGTGTTTCACCTGAGGATGCCATGAAGACTTTCTTCAGGAACACGGCCAACATCTTTCCGTCACTCCAGCTGCTGCTTACCCTTTTCACCGATGAAGAACTGCAGCAGCTTCTTTATCACCTGCATACCCGTAACCTGTTGTCCACCTACCAGCTGTGCCTCATGGTGCGGGCCTTTCCGTCCCACGCCCTTCGCGTGAAACATAATCTTTCAAGGAATGTTGCGGGGGACGTCATTGACATGATGGCCGTGCTTGAAAGGGGAAGCGGCATATCACGACGGGACATGCAGGCCGGCGTCTATTCTATAGAGGAGGCGCTGTTCATGCTGCTTCGGCAGGGAGAACCGGTGGCATATTCACGGTTCCTTGACCGTATGCAAAAGACCCTCACATGGATACGTTGTTATGAACTTCTTGAAGAAAAACCATTTACCGTATGGTTGCAGGAAATGCAAAATGAAGGCCTGTTATACGAGACCACGAGCATCCTTCCCGATCATGTTCTCGGCAGTGCTGTTCGTTCTACCGATGAAGATATGATACAGTTGCTGCAGAAAGGCATTTCCAGCCGAAAGCTTGATGACATCATTTCATATTCTTGCACGGACAGGTCACCTTCCGCATCCAGCCTGGCCCGTTGCCAGGTAATACGGACCTACCGTTATCTTCGATTGACAAGAACTGCTGCCAACAGGCCGGGGCTGAACTTCATAAAAATAATCAATGACCTTCTTGAACCACGGGATATTAGACACGTACTGTATGACACCGGCTGGTTCGTGTTGTCCACAGCCCTGAAGGGTATTCCTTCACGGACAGTGAACATGTACATGCACCATTTGCCTTCAGGTGCCCGCTATCTCATTGAAGACGTACTGAAGGGAATACTGAACCCGAATATTCTTCACGATGAATCACAAATAAGGCAGGCCCGGGATACATGTGCGTCCCGGATCATACAGATGCACGAGGATGGAATTATACGTCTTCAGGTGTAGAACCGGTTTCCCGGTCATGTATGTATTCACCGATCTTGTCAATTGCTTCTTTGAGTTCTTCGTACTTGTCTATGTTCAGTGCCACACCTTTTTGTGTTGGCTTGTAGACCATATCTCCACCTGACATGGACTGGTACCAGATTCGAAGATTGATAAGCTCCCTGCCCTTGAACTCTGATACTTCTACCCTGATTATTTCCGTGCTGTTTCGTTCAATATCTTTTATTATGACACCCATCACGGGTCCCCCCTTTCACTCTTTTTGTTATTTAGTGTACCACACATAGCAAAAGTCAGCCATGATCTTTTGCGGTAACATTTCATTAACATCTATTCACAGCGTATACCCAGTTTGTCCACATTAATTCACCTGTTTATGCACAGAAAAACGGGGTAATTCACAGGTTATCCCCAGGCTATTAAGAAAGTATAACTTTTTTATTCATGTCCCAAAATTCGATAATTAATTTGTTGCAAAAATGAGGGAGATGCACTATAGAAAGACAATGCGCGGGGATAAAGGGACATAACAAAAAACCCTTTCTTTTGGATTACGTCATTTTTTTCCGAATCTACCATACAAAGCAGCAATACTAAACAAATATTGGATATTTATAAACAGAGTTATTAACAATTGTTGATAACTTTCGGGTGATTTACATGATACAAACAGGCGAAGAAATATGGTCAAAGGTGCTTTCATCCGTGGAAGGTACCGTGAACAGGCAGTCATTTAACATGTGGCTCAAGAATACTGAACCGGTATCCGTCACCGGTCATACCCTTACGATAAAGGTTCCCGATGACGTGGCAAAAAGGCATATCGCCGATCATTACGCCACACTTATCAATAACGTTATTTATGACGTTACCGGTGAGAATATTGTCTGCGACTTCGTGACACAAAACGGGTTCACAGAAAACATGCAGCCGGATGAACCACCTGCACCTATACCTGAGAAGTCCGAAACTGTAGCGGGTGACGAGCTTACGAACATGTTGAACTACCGCTACACGTTCGAAAACTTCGTTGTGGGGCCCAACAACCAGCTGGCTCATGCCGCGGCCATGTCCGTTTCACGTGCGCCGGCCACCCAGTACAACCCGCTTTTTATTTACGGTGGTACCGGACTTGGAAAAACCCATCTCATGCAGGCAATCGGCCACCGCATCATGGACGAGCGTCCTTACCTGAACGTGCTCTACGTTCCAAGCGAACAGTTCATCAACGAGTTTATTCAATCAATACGTGCAGGGACCCTCACAAGTTTCAAGATCAAGTACAGGAATGTGGATATCCTGTTGATAGATGATATCCAGTTCATTGAGAAGAAGGAGCAGACGCAGGAGGAATTCTTTCATACCTTCAATACCCTGCATAATAACAAGAAGCAGATCGTTATATCCAGTGACCGGCCGCCCAAGGACCTGTCCACCCTTGAGGAGCGGCTTCGCACACGTTTTGAGTGGGGGATGATCGCTGACATTGATCTTCCAAACCTTGAGACCCGTGAAGCCATCCTGAGAAACAAGGCTGAGCGTGACAACATCGACATAAGCGACGAAGTACTCTACTATATCGCGCGTCGTATAAAATCAAGTATCCGTGCCCTTGAGGCTGCCCTGGTTCGATTGAACGCGGTGGCAACATTGTACAATGAACCCATCAGCATTTATTATGCCAAGGAACACCTGAAGGACCTCTTCGATGTTGATTCCGGAAAAAAGGTTACCACCTCGGACATTATGCTAAAGGTTTCCGAAAAATTTGATGTCTCCATTGAGGATATTATCTCAAAAAGCCGCCACAGCAGGATAGTACAGCCGCGGTTCGTTGCAATGTACCTTGCACGTAAACTCACAGAGCTTACCACCGTGGAAATAGGGAAAGAATTCGGGGACAGGGACCACTCCACGGTACTCAATGCCATGAGCAATGTTGAAAAGATGATACGCGACAACGAAGAATTCAGGGAGATGATTGAAGACATAACTGCGGAAATACGCAGTTAATTTGGTGTGAATAACATGTGAAGAAGTTGTTACACAGCATGGAATGGAATGTGGACAATTGATGATAACTTTTCTTCTCGTTGCTGACTTCACTGTTTCATAATATAAATCACAAACCTGTCCGTAACAATACATAATTTATTAACACGGATATTTCATATAAGTTTTGATTTTTTCAGTATTTACAGACTTATCAACATGTTAACAGTCCCTACGACTACTACTGATACTTTTAATTTATTATGTTAATTAATAATAGCTGGAGCATACCATGAGAATAGAAGCCGACAAGGAAACCCTGATAAAAGGAGTCAGCATTTCTGATTCCGTTGTTTCATCAAAAAACGTTAATACCATCCTGTCTAATTGTCTTTTCTCGGTTTCGAAGGACATCATGGAGATTACAGGTACTGATAACGAGATTGCAATAACTACGCGGGTTGATGTTGTTGCTGACGGCGAAAGCACTTTTGCATTGAACGGCAAGAGGCTGGTTAGCCTGCTTAAAGAATTTCCTGAAGGTTCTGTTGTTCTGGACGTGAACGAGAAACACAGCGTAAACCTTACTTCAAAATCAGGTGCCATCAGGGGTGAATACGTTATAGTCGGAACAGGTGGAGAGGATTTTCCAGAGTTGCCACAGTTTGACAAGTCAAACCTCATCGAGGTGGACCAGTCCATCATACAGGAGATGATCAAGAAAACACTTCATGCTGCGGCCCATGACATAGTAAAACCCGTTTTCAATGGCCTGTACTTTGTATCTGCAGCTGAAAACAAACTTACGACGGTAGCGACTGATTCACGCAGGCTTGCCCTCATTGACAGGAATATAAACAACGACATAACCATAGACAACGGTGTGGTCATACCCCTGAAAACCATACATGAGCTGCTGCGTCTCCTGGGACAGAAGGATACCTGCTTAATGTCTTTTGATAAAAAGCAGTGTTATTTCAGGATAGGTGAAACAGAGATAATATCACGAATAGTTGAAGGGCAGTTTCCAGATTATACACAGGTTATTCCCAAGGATTACATACTGAAGGCGGTAGTTGAAACTAAAAAAATAAGGGAATCACTGAGCAGGGTCAGGGTATTTACCCGGGAACCTGCCTGGAAAATTCTGTTCACCTTCAATGGAGACGTTTTGACTATCGAGGCAAATTCCCCAGACCTTGGTGAAGGGAAAGAGGAAGTGCAGGTGGAAAGTGATTCAAGCGAAGAGATAACCGTGGGTCTGAACGCCCAGTTCGTGATGGATGCATTGAGGGACATCGATGCGTACTCCATAACCATTGGTGTGACCGGCGTGATGAGTCCGTTGACCCTTGTTCCAGAAGGTGATGATGATTACCTGGCAGTGATCATGCCCATACAGGTAAAGTCATCCTGAAAGGAGGTATGAGAACAAGTGATCATATGCATGTGTCCACGCTTACATTAAAAAATTTCAGGAACTATGATCAGCTTGTCCTTGATTTTTGTCCCGGCCATAACTTTATTACAGGACCGAACGGTACGGGGAAAACCAATATAATCGAGGCACTTGCAGTACTGTCACAGGTTAGATCATTCAGGAACGTACCTGACAACCAGATAATCCAGTGGGGCCAGGAACAGTATTACTGCAGTGCTGCCATTGAAGGCACACCGTACCACCGTTTTGAAGTTGGATGCGCGAAATATGGTGAAAGTGTAAAAAAAAAAGCTAAAATAGATGGTAAGGAAGTAAAAAAGATATCCGATTATTTCGGGAAGTTCGTGACCATAGTCTTTTCACCGGGTGATACCGTGCTGGTATATGGATCTCCGGATGTACGCAGGCGTTTTTATGATGGTGTGATTTCAAAGACGGATGCGGTATATATTGACCATTTGCAGGAATTTAGAAGAATACTTAAAAACAGGAATTCACTGCTGAAAGATATACGTGATGGAAGCAGGGATCCCCGGCAGCTTGATATATGGGATCATATGCTGGCTGAAAAATCCTCTGTCATTATGACCAGGAGAAACTCTGCCGCTGAAAGGGCATTGCCGCTTTTTCAAAAAGCCTATGCGTCAATTTCCGGGTACGAGAAAATACCAGTGATACGGTATCGCCCCTCAATCGAGGGAGTTGATACCGAAGATATTATGAGGGTGTTCAGGAAAAACAGGAAAAGGGATATTCTGTCGGGAACCACTACCGCGGGACCCCAGAGAGATGATTTTATAATTGAGAACGAAGAAAGAAGGGAGTTTGAATATTTCGCGTCTGAAGGACAGGTACGAATGGCTTCAATTTCACTGAAGGTTGCCGAGATGCAGATGGTTGAAGAGGGATCAGGCCAGAAAGCAGTACTCCTTGTTGACGATATTATGTCACAACTGGACCAGCAACGGAGACATAATGTTGTTGCTTTTTTTCAGGGAGGGAATCAAATTCTGTTTACAATGGTAGATGCAACACGTGTAGAGGGATATGGAGGGCAGGAACGTATATTCGTAGTTGATGAACAGGGAAGGGTGGAAAACAGGAAATGAGATTCAGGCTTGGCGAAAAAAGAGAGTATAGAGCGGTTTCCTTCAAGTCACTGCTTCCATCTGTTATTCATGATTTTGATCTTGACGATGAATACATACTCGGGCAGGTACAGGTCATCTGGCCCGAGGTTGTTGGAGAGATAATTGCAACCCATTCTTTTCCAAAAAAGATATTGAATGGGATACTGTACATAAGTGTTGATCATCCGGTGTATGCTAACGAGATAGGAATGATACAGAACAGTATACTTGAGTCTATACGGGAAACACATAGGCTGGTAATGATAAAGAGTATACGGACAGATATTGAAAAGAATAATGTCAGATCAAGACCTGTGAAAGGATATAAAAAGGGGTAGACGTGTTCATACATGTTGGCGAAAGGAAGATAATCTCTGACAGGAACATAGTTGGTATATTCAACGCGGAGACCCTTGCAATGTCAGAAGAGAACAACCGTTATACCTCCCGACTTGGAGATAATATTAAAACGGTTGTAATTGACACTTCTGACAGCATTATTTCAAGTGGAGTAAGTCCATTTACAGTTATAAAACGAACTACTATTTCTAAAGATTGTGTGTGGAGTAGAACAGATGAGTAAGGATTATAGTGCTGTTAATATACAGGTCCTGGAAGGACTTGAGGCTGTACGAAAAAGACCTGCCATGTATATCGGGTCAACAGATGGGAACGGGCTGCATCACCTCGTGTACGAGGTAGTGGATAACTCCATAGACGAGGCCCTTGCTGGATATTGTGATACCATCGTGGTGACAATACGAAACGATAACTCGGTAGAGGTTGTAGACAACGGGCGTGGTATACCGGTAGAAACCCACCCGGTATACAAGACATCAGCCCTCGAGATCGTTATGACGAAGCTACACGCGGGAGGAAAATTTGATAACAAGACCTACAAGGTTTCAGGTGGTCTTCACGGCGTGGGGGTTTCGGTTGTGAACGCACTCTCGGAGAAAATGGACGTGGAAGTATCAAGAAACAGTAAAAAATATGTACAGAGTTACGTCCGGGGAATACCGAAGGCCAGGGTAAAACAACAGGGAGCGTCGAAAAAAACCGGGACCAGGATATGGTTCAAACCGGATACCGAGATATTTACAGATACGGAATATAACTTCGATACCCTTTCAAAAAGGCTGAGAGAACTTGCCTTTCTCAATGCGGGAATAAAGATAATACTTCGTGATGACAGGGGCAAGGGCAAAGAACACGTGTTCCAGTTCAAGGGTGGTATTGTTTCATTCGTGCAGCACCTCACAGAAGCGAAGACCTCCATAACAAAGAAGCCCATTTACTTTCACAGTGAAAAGAATGGCATGGATATTGAAGTTGTACTGGATTACATAGATGCATATAATGAAACTATTTTCACCTATGCCAATAACATCAACACAAGGGAAGGTGGTACGCACCTGATAGGGTTCAGGTCAGCCCTTACCCGTGTACTGAATGACTTTCTGAAAAAAGAGGGATATGACAAGAAGATGGCACAGCTCTCCGGGGATGACGTTCGCGAGGGGCTCGTGGTCATTATCAGTGTAAAACTACCCAATCCACAGTTCGAGGGACAGACCAAGATGAAACTGGGTAACGGCGAGGTCAAGGGCCTTGTGGAGTCTGCCACCAACGAGAACCTCACCTATTACTTCGAGGAGAATCCCCAGGTTGTAAGAAAGATACTGGAAAAATGTATACAGAGCGCGCGGGCCCGTATCGCTGCCAAGAAGGCCAAAGACCTTACCCGCCGCAAGAGCGCGCTTGAAACCGATACGCTGCCGGGTAAGCTTGCCGATTGTTCTGAGAGGGATCCTTCCCAGACCGAGCTGTACCTGGTTGAGGGAGATTCTGCAGGCGGTTCCGCGAAGCAGGGACGTGACAGGCGTTTCCAGGCAATTCTTCCACTCAAAGGAAAAATACTTAACGTCGAAAAGGCTCGTCTTGACAAGATCCTTTCCAACGAAGAGATAAAGACCATAATCACCGCAATTGGTACCGGAATAGGCGAGAACGAGTTCGACATCAACAGGACACGGTATCATAAGATAATAATAATGACGGACGCGGACGTTGACGGTTCACACATACGAACACTGCTGCTCACCTTCTTCTTCCGTTACATGCCTGAACTTATACGGAATGGCTATCTATACATCGCTCAACCCCCGCTGTATAACATACGGGCTGGCAAGGATGTACATTACGTGTTCGACGATGAAGAAAGGGACAAGCTGTTTGAACAACTTGGCAAAGAAAAATCGAAAATAATCCTTCAACGCTATAAAGGTCTTGGCGAAATGAACCCTGACCAGTTATGGGATACGACAATGGATCCCGAAAAGAGAAAGATGCTGCAGGTTACCCTTGAGGACGAGGTTGAAGCCGAAGAAGTGTTTTCCGTGCTTATGGGTGATGCGGTAGAACCAAGAAGGAAGTTCATCGAGGAGAACGCGCGACACGTGCAGAACCTCGATCTTTAATATGGGTAATATAATAAAATAATCATGTTGGAGTATAAGAGTCGTGGCTGAAAAAGGTAAAGGAAAGAACACTAAGAAGAACAATGAACAGGGCGATCTTTTTCAAAAGGTGGTCAATGTTGAAATAGAAGACTCCATGAAACGCTCGTACCTGGACTATGCCATGAGCGTTATCGCCGGCAGGGCCCTCCCGGATGTTCGTGACGGTTTGAAACCGGTGCACCGGCGCATACTTCATGCCATGAACGAAAGGGCATGGAGAAGTGACCGACCTTATGTGAAATCTGCAAAGATCGTTGGCGAGGTGATAGGTAATTTTCATCCACATGGTGATGCCGCGGTGTATGACACCATCGTCAGGCTTGCCCAAAATTTTTCCATGAGGCATCCACTTGTTGACGGGCAGGGAAACTTCGGCTCGATTGACGGTGATCCTGCAGCGGCATACAGGTATACCGAGGCAAAATTAACCCCTATTGCGCAGGAAATGCTGAAGGATATTGAAAAGGAAACCGTTGACTTCCTTCCAAACTTCGACGAGACAAGACAGGAGCCCATTGTTCTTCCTGCAGCGTTCCCCAACCTGCTTGTAAACGGTTCTTCCGGTATCGCGGTGGGTATGGCTACCAACATTCCTCCCCATAATCTTGGCGAGATCATTGATGGCACGGTAACACTCATAGAGAACCCGGATATAACCGTGAAGCAGTTGATGAAGATAATAAAGGGACCTGATTTTCCAACAGGTGCCATTATTATGGGAACTGACGGTATATACAAGTATTACGCCAAAGGTAAAGGAAGCGTGATCGTAAGGGCCCGACTTGACATGGAAGAAGGGAAGCGTAACAAGGAGTACATCGTGGTTACTGAGCTTCCCTACCAGGTGAACAAGGCAGCCCTCATCGCCCGTATAGCCGACCTTGTGAACAACAAGGTAATAGAAGGCATAAACGAGTTACGTGATGAATCGGACAGGACAGGACTCAGGATCGTGATAGGTCTCAAAAAGGATGCCAACAGCAGTATAATTATCAACCAGCTTTACAAGCATACACAGCTGCAGTCAACCTTCGGTGTCAACATGATGGCCCTGGTAAACGGGGAGCCGAAAATGCTGAACCTGAAGGAGGTGCTCTCGCATTATATCCTTCACAGGAAAACAGTGGTTGTCCGAAGAACCCAGTACGAGCTGCGCAAGGCTGAAGAACGGGCACATATTCTTGAAGGCCTGAAGATCGCTTTGGATAATATTGACGAGGTGATCAAGATCATACGGGCATCCAAGACCGTCGACGAGGCTTCGAAAAACCTTATAAAGAGATTCGAGTTTTCAGAAGTGCAGGCAAAGGCCATCCTTGACATGCGACTGCAGCGCCTTACCAGCCTTGAAGTGCAGAAGGTTGTTGATGAGCTGAAACAGCTGAAAAAGCTTATCGCCGAGTTGAAGGCTATTTTGAAAAGTGACAAGAAAATACTGAACATAATAAAGGAAGAACTTTTAGAGGTAAAGAACAAGTACAGCAACGACAGGATAACAGAGATCATGGCAGGTGGGGACGCATCCACAAGCTTTGATGTTGAAGACCTCATCGCGGAAGAAGACATGGTTATAACCATATCTAATGACGGGTTTATTCGCAGGCTTCCCGTTGATACCTTTAAGAAGCAGCGGCGTGGCGGCAAGGGTGTTACCGGGGCGGCACTGAAGCGGGAGGATTTCATATCAAAGATGACCATCGCGTCCACCCACGATACCCTTTTCCTCTTCTCCAACAAGGGTAAGATCTTCGGTATGAAAATATACGAAATTCCTGTTGCCACCAAGACAAGCCGGGGCAAATCCCTCAAGGGCATGATCAACCTGTCCAACCAGGAGAATATCACCGCCATCTGTGCCGTACCGGAATTCAGCGAGGAGGATTTTCTCTGCATGGTGACCAGCCACGGCATTATGAAGAAAACATCAGTACAGGACTTTGCCAATGCCAAGAAGGGCGGTATCATTGCCGTGAACCTGAAAAAGGACGATGAACTGGTAGACGTGAAGTTCGTGCATAAGAACGATGACGTGGTCATAGCTACCCGGAACGGCCTGTTGCTTCGAACCAACATTTCGAAGATGCGGGCCATGGGAAGAAATTCTGCCGGTATTATCGGCATGCGTCTTGATAAAGATGATGCCATAATCGGCCTGGACGTGGTGAAGCAAAGGGCAGACCTTTTCATGGTAACAGAAAGGGGCTTTGGCAAAAAGGTGAGCTACAAGAACTTTGCGACAAGGGGCCGTGGCGGCAAAGGGATGACGTACTTCAAGAAGGGAGACAAGAACGGAAACGCCGTTGGCATACACTCAGTGTTCCCTGAAGACGAGATAATTATCGCTTCCAGGAAGGGCATGACAATACGTCTACTGGGAAAAGACATTTCCACTCAGGGAAGAACCACCATGGGTGTCACCCTGCTGAACATAGACAAGGATGACGCGGTAATGGACTTCGCGGTCATCTTCGAAGAAAAAGAATAAGGACGTGTTTTATTTAAGGCCTACTCCTGGACCATGTAGCTGGTCCTGTACCGTTTCATGTCCTGTATATCGTTCAGCATGGATATGGCACGTACTTTTGACGGGATGGGGCCTATTCGTACCCTGTAGAAGGTTTTACCGTTCACCCTTGCCCTGTCAACGAAGGCGTCAAACCTAAGACTTTTGAGGCGTCCCACCTCTTTGCTGGCTTTTGAACTTGTATCGAAAGAAGCAACCTGGATCACGTACTGCCCCTTGGGCACAACCGTATGACTGGGTTGTTTATGTTTTGAAGACACTTCCACTACTTTCTTTTTGCCTGTATCGGGTTTTGATTTTTTTGTACGTGCAACCCTGCTGGATTTTTTCTTCGGTTCAGATTTCTTCGCCTTTTCAATTTTCTTTGGTGGTGCAACCTTCTCTATCACCTCGCGGTTAAGCACGTCCTCGGTTTCATCCGTTCCGGTTTTGGAGTCGGCAATGTCTTTGCCGCTTTTCAATGTATCCTTACCTGCCGTGTCTTTCTCGCTTTCCGGCATCAGGAGATTTTCCTTGTCCTGGTCCAAAATAAGAGGATTGCTGGAAGAATCAAGCAGGGAAGATTCTCCCTCCAACGGGTTAATGGAACCGTCACCAAGTCCCGGCGGAAGCAGGGTGTCTTCCTGCGAGGCCATGCGTGACGATCCGTTGTCGTCGGTAAAGTGCATGCCTATCAGGAAGGTAACGATCATTATGCCTATTACTACCGAGCAGATTATAATGATACGGGGAGTATCAAGGTGAAGGAGATATACGCTTTTCTCCTTTACCGGTTTTTGTGTTCCCTGTTCAAAATGTTCCATATCTCTTCAACCTGTTTCCTGGTATTATCAAGTGAACCCGAGTTATCAATAACATAATCGGCAAGTTTTTTCTTTTCATTGAGAGAAATTTGATATTTCAGTCTTTCCTGTATTTCCTCGCGGGATATGCCGTCACGTTTTACTCCCCTGTCAAGAACCTGCTCCGTGTCAGCCAGAACCACGATATTCTTATCCATGAACCTGTCGAATCCGCTTTCGAACAAAAGGGGTGTGTTTATCATGAATATCTTTCCGGGATTGGCAGCCACGGTGTCCATCGCGCTTTTCAAGATCAGCGGGTGGGTAATACTGTTCAGGGTTTCCACCTTCGAATCATCCTTGAAAACCACGTTTGCAAGGTAACGCCGGTTAAGCTCGCCTAGTTCGTTGACTATATCATCACCAAATACGTCAACAAGCCTGGAAAGCCCCTCTGAACCCGGTGCAACCACCTGGCGGGCAACAATATCCGTGTCGATCACCACTGCACCCAGTTCTTCAAAGATGTCACACACTGTTCCTTTTCCTGATGCAAAAATACCGGTTATCCCAACTTTCATTGTATTCTCCTGTAATGTGTAATTACCCTGTAAGACGGATATAATATTCTGTGGCCTTTTGTAACAAGCGCTCATCGGGATGGTGTAACGAAGCCTCAATAATGCGTGCGCGTATTTCCCGGTTCCCCAGTACTTCCTTTATATGATCCAGGGAGATATATTTTTGCAGGGGAGAAATATCGGAAATAATGTTTTCCATCATGGCTTTCTTGTTAAGAGAAAGATGAACACGCTCATGCAAAAAATCTTCAACCCTCATGTCAAGAACACCAGGTAAAGGCAGCCCCTTACCGGAGGCATGGTATATGGTACCGGGCACTTCGCTCATAAGGGAAGAGATGGTATCACGGTACTGTAAAAAGGATCTTCTGGTATACAGTCCCTTCTCCCGCAATCCGCCGGATGACTTCATTATATAGTTCATGTTCATCGTCTGAACCGTGGATATCCTGTTGCATCGGGTTCTGTATGTATGCTGGTACTGGCTGTCAGACGCGTAAACAGAAAAACCGGGGAAGGACGAATCAAGTCCTGTGACAAGAATGGGCGAAAAGCCAGCAAGGGCTGCAAAGCGAACGGCGTCTCCTGCAACCGTCCCGGTTTTACTGTCCACCGAACCCGTGAGGCCGGGATAGAGTTCATCCACGGCCTGCGCAAGGGGATGTGTATTCAGTGACAGGAACGTAGAAGGAAAGCGCATCGTTTCAGGATGTGCGGTGATACTGCAGATGTGCCATGTGTGATCATTATGCCATGTAAAGGTATGCGCATTCACCTGTGATTGCGGATCGATGGAAACACAGAAATCGGGAACAATGCCGTGTGCCCTGCATACCTGAAGCGCTGAATCAACGGCAATGATGAAAATGCTCTCATGTATGGAACGTAACTGGTTAATGTAGAGGTCAAGGGAAGGCCCCGGGATGAGAATAACCGCTGAACTTCCTGAGAATGCCGAAACGGTCTCCCGTACAGGAAAAAGCCCCGGGATGGTGTTGAGGTTGTGCAAACCGTTTTTCAGGTATTTCCAGCCCAGGGATGCCCTGGTAACCAGGCTTGAAGACTGTTGTGCAACATGCTGCCGAAGAAGCCCCCGTATTCTTCCATAGTAGGACGGGAAGGCCCGTAAAGATGCGGGGTGCTCATATACCTGGAAACCCCTGGCAGAATCGAGGTCAAGAAGACCTGAAAGCAGGTGCATTACCTTCTCAGGCGTTTCTCCACACACAAGCCGAGAGGCCGGGTTTTCAAGCAGACCGGGAAAAGCAAAGTGTTTTCGCATGTCATCAGCGGCTGGAAGTTTCTCAACCAGTATTACCATGCTGTAGATACCTATTGACCTGGCAACGGTTTCCAGGTGATGTCCCAGGCCGGTTCCAAGCACTACCAGTATGTCATATTTATCAGGGTGTATATCCCTGGCTGCAACGGCTGCCTCCCGTGCGGGATTATAACGGCTGTGCAGGTATACCCTTGATCCTGATTCATCAACTGTTGAGAGGGTATAATCACCGTGTTTTGTTGTTTCTATGGTATATGTTGGAGAAGTCTTATCCATTGCTTCAGGTTACCGGGTAATAAACTATTGCGCTTTTCACGGTTCCGTGCATAATGGTTCTCACGGTATACGATACTGTCATCGACAATTACGGCAGCAAACTTCTGAAAAAAAAATATGCTATGAAGATAATAGATTTCCATACACATATCTTTCCCCCCCGTCTTGTACAGGACAGGTCTTCCTTCCTTGAAGATGAGCAGTTGTACTGCATATACCGGGAAGAACGGGCACGACTGGCCACACTTGAAGACCTGCTGGGGTACATGGATGAAGAAGGGGTAAACGGGGCGGTTGCCATGGGATTTACCTGGCAGATCCCCCGGTATGCGGAGCTACATAACAGGTACCTTGCCGAGGCACAGGAAACCGGCAGGAAGAAAATATGGTCATTTGGATCAATAGCCCTTGAGCCGGGAACCATACAAAACCAGGTGAAAATGATACATGAAATGGGGCTTGCCGGCATAGGTGAGATCTCGTTTTACAGGGAAGGAATGAAAGGTAAAAGCCCGGAGATCCTGGCAACGGTGCTGGCAGAAGGATGCAGGTATAATTTGCCGGTATGTATTCACGTGAACGAGCCCGTGGGTCACCTGTACAGCGGGAAGTACAGTCCCGACATAGAAATGCTGTACCAGATCATAACGCAATACAGGGAGATCCCCGTTATTCTCTCTCACTGGGGGGGTGGGCTTCTTTTTTACGAATTGATGAAGGAAGTACAGCGTGACCTCTCGCACGTATACTATGACATGGCGGCCACTCCTTTCCTGTATAACGAGAAGATCTACCGCCTGGCTGTTGATATCTGCGGAGGAGAAAAGCTCTTGTTTGGTACAGATTTTCCACTGCTGAGAACAGGCAGGTACATTGATCCTATCGAACGCATGGTTACAGATCCAGAAACCCGGAACTTTATCTTACATAAAAACGCGTTTCGTATTCTGGGAAACTGACCGGCCACTGTCATTTACAACGGAACATGCCAGAATACCGATGCTGCAAGCAACAGTACTGCCAGCACTCCCGCAATGATCATGGCACTTGTGGTAACCGATTTTTTCGGGGTTAGTTCCATCAGGTATACTGATAGTGCGCAAAGTACCTGGTACATGATCAATTGTATGGCAAATACAAGAATAAGAACCATCACACCCATTGCCAGGAGAATACTGAGACCAAGCTTTACCTGTGGAGAAAAACCGGGTGTTGCCGCGCTCCCGGGATCTACCATCTGAGAAAAGACGGAACCGAGAAACTGCGGAATTACCGAGTATATTGACGTATCTGTCAAAACAGCGGTTGACCCCAAAAAGAGTACTATTGACCCCAGGGAAAGAAAACCAATCACCAGCATTACAAGCAGGCATAGTACCCTGGAAAAGAACAGGTATAGAAGAATGGTAAAATTTTCACGCACTACAAATGAAAAGAAGTTGCGAACAGTATCACGTAAAGAACGCGGCTCGTACGCGATGAACGCACAGGTGAACCGGGGTGAGGCTGAAAAAACACCAAAGATGATAATAAAGGGTAGAAGTACAGGAAAAAGTACTCCTGCATAAATAAGCCCGTAGGTCTTTAAAAAGGAGACCGGCAGCAAAACAACGTATACTATAATTGGGAACGCGGCCAGCAGCAGCAGTTTTGGGAAATCTTTTTTAAATTCAGGGGTAACCACAGATAGTGAATGGTCTCCCGGGTATCGTATCCTTTTCATGGTGAAAGATGCCATGTAGTAAGCCGCTGTTAGAAAGAAGAGATACAGTATGAAAAAAACAAGAATCCAAAGCCCGGCGGTTCCCGCTTTGGGGAAAAAAAAAAAATCCATTTTTCCAGGAAAAACAAGTAAAAAAATGGAAAAAAAACCAGCCGTTAAAATAATATAGGATACCGCCACAAAAAGCAGCCTGGCACTGCAGCTGAACGGTATGGCTTCCCATAATTCACCTATTGACCCTTTCAGGGACATGGCCCGGGATCGGCGGTCTATGACGACGCGATGACCGCATTCTTCACAGTAGAAGTAGGTCTTTTTTCCCTGTACATCCTGGTCGGGGAGAGAATACTGGTGGCTGCATTGTGGACAAGTGATGTTCATGATACCGGCCTCTTTTAATTATTCTGAGTACAGGTCACTGTACATCTTCATTCTCAATTTACCAAGCGTTCCCTTGAGTTCAGGGTTGTGTTCAATCTTTTTCTCGTACCTGTTGTACTGGTCAACGCTGACACCATGCTTTCTGATTATGCGGTTCACGGTCTGTTCTTTCATATCCGAGTTAAGAATCTCCGTTTCAATTTCCAGAAAAAGCTCCGGTGTGAGAGATTTTGCGTCAACTGAAACGGGAAGAATCTGTAAAATCAGGGTGATAGACAATGCGGCATATAATAGTCTCATACAAACTCCAGTTCCGGTTTTACAATTAATGGTGGTTTTAACTCGGCGAAAAGTCAAGAATAAATGTTGCTTGATATATTGGCACCGTGATATGAATGTGATACCTTAACAATTGATAATTTACCTGTACAAGGAGCAGCACATGATTCCCGTAAAAGAATTGAAAAACCTTACCACCGCTGAGAGAGACCAGCTCTTTAACCGCTTTGGTGAAGATTTCAGCAGTGTAATGATAAACAACGTGGTTCCCATCGTTACAGATGTACGGAAAAGGGGTGACCAGGCTGTGAAGGATTATACCGCGAAGTTTGATGGTGTATCACTTGAAGCGGTTATGGCGTCCGAAGAGGAAATAGAAAAAGCGTATACGAACACACCTGGCCGGATTCTGGAAGCATTCAAAAAAGCCCGTGACAACGTATGGGAATTTCATTCGCATCAGAAGCGTGATTCTATAATTTATTCCAGGGAGGACGGCACCACCCTGGGGATGATGTACCAGCCCATCGAGAAGGCGGGTATATATGTACCCGGGGGTAAGGCGTCCTATCCTTCCTCGGTGGTTATGGGGGTTGTTCCGGCACAGATCGCCGGTTGTAGAGAGATCACTGTTATCACCCCGCCTGATGATAATGGTGGAGTGCCAGATGCCATCGGTGCGGTGTGTCGTGTTCTTGGCGTTACCAGCATACTCAAGTCAGGCGGTGCTCATGGTGTGGCGGCAGCTGCCTTTGGCACCGGGACGGTGCCCTCCTCTGATATCATAGTGGGACCGGGAAATATCTATGTCACCGCCGCAAAGACATACCTTTTCAGCCTGGGTGTTATACAGATAGACTCCATGGCAGGACCAAGCGAGGTGCTTGTTATCGCGGATGATCATGCCGACCCGGAATGGGTTGCAACAGATCTTCTTTCACAGGCCGAGCACGAGGAACGCGCCATCGCCCTGCTGGTTACCACGTCCAGGGAACTGGCAGATAAGGTGAAAGACAGCATACAGAAGGACATTGAAAGCGGGTCAGGGCGGCACCAGATAAAGAGATCATCCATAGAGAGCAGCGGCCTCATTCTTGTGGCAGATACACTTGAAGAATGCATAGAGTTCTCAAACAGGTACGGACCGGAGCACATGGAACTGATGGTGCAGAATCCACTTGAGCACCTGACGTCCATAAAGAATGTCGGATCGCTGTTCCTTGGGAACCATGCGCCTGTTGCTGTTGGCGATTATTATTCGGGAACCAATCACGTCCTGCCAACCGGGGGGGCTGCCAGGTATTCTTCAGGGCTGGGTGTTGAAACGTTTCTGCGGCGAACTTCCTTTCAGTTTCTCACGGAAAAGGGGTTAAAAGAGGCAGAGGGATCTGTTACCACCATGGCTGAAGTTGAGGGGTTCGATGACAAGCACGGAGGTTCTGTCAGGATACGGTTTCAGCCCGGGGAATAATGGTGAACTTGATCCGAACGGTCTTCATGGTGAAGCTTGTAAACCGGTCGGGACGCATGCTGAGAAGATCAACATCGAGGTAGGTCTGGTCATTCAGGCCGGGTGGGATGTATACTTCAAGGTTGGTGGTGCTCGATATGCGGCCCACACCGTGACAAAGGTGGCAGTCCCTGTCACCGCCGTAACAAAGCGGGCAGCTAACCCGCGAAGGCAGTTCAACGTAGGCAACGGCCCCTTTTGACGCCTCATCCGGTGTGACAAATATCTCGATATCCTGGCCGAAGTTGTAGATACGGTCCCGGCGACGTATCTTCCTGTTCAGAAGACGTGATTGCAAAAGATCCTTCAGTGAAAATGAATATTTTACCCGTTTACGCGGGATGACAACATGATGCGCTTCAACCGGCGCTGCCACCTGCTGGAGTTGCGAATCGTACCGCAACCGTGTTCCGTCATCCATGAGGGTTCGATATGCCTGTACAAGTGTGCACAGGGCTTCCCGTACCTCTATGGAATCGGTTCCCGTTATGTCAGGGTGCAGCAGCTTGATCCTGCTGCAGAAGGATGCACGTATGGCATCTCTTGATGCTTCCCGTGGAAGATTCAGCAGGTTATAATAATTGATAAAATTTCCGGACGTGTCAAAATGTGTCTGGGTCATGCAGGTCTCCCCGTGTGTTCGCGTATATTGAAAATATATTGTTTCGGGTTAGTTTTAACAATGAAAATAACAGGTCCGGAAAATTTTTTTACACAACGTTCCCTGTGCCAGCCGGGAAACGGGAAAGGGTGCAGCGCCTGCTGCGGTTTGTTCAACCTGGATGACATCTCAAGGGACAGCTGCCGGGAACTGCTGACGGTTTGCACCGAAAGCTTTAATAACAATACCCTGGCGCTCCCGTTTGGAGAAGAAAGAATGCAGATAGAGGCGGGTTTTCGGCCGCGTGATGCAACCTCTCATATCTGTCCATTCCAGGGGTTTATCACAACGGGTACCCCGGGATGTCTTGCCCACCCGGCAGCCAACAAGGGTACAGATTACAGGAAGTTCTCGCTGTTTGGCAGCAAAATTTGCGGTGACTATCTCTGCCCGGCGCACGCTATTCTGGATGATGGGGCAGCGTCCATCCTTGTTGAATGTACTGATGACTGGTATACATACAGCGTGGGTGTCATAGATCCGTATTCTCTTCTGTGGATAATAGACATCTGCAGGAAACTTAAGGGTGAGATGGTGTTCACCCTTTCACCAGGAAAGGAAGAAGGGATACGTCTTCTCTCGGGTTCACTTGAAATTCACTCGGAATTTCTAAATACTCGAAAAACCCCCGTTTTTCATTACGGCCTGTCAGAATATTCGGCCTCATCGGTGCACTTTTCGCTGGCATCACCAGGGACTGAAATGGATGAAGAACGGGAAATGGTCCGTTCATTTATCCGGGATGGGTAATTCTACTCATTTTTTTGCCGCATGATGTCCACAACTTCCCGTACCTGCTGGGCGGAGTCCTTGTCCATTACCAGTACGTCATCGCCAGCTTCGACGATCACCACGTTGTTCAACCCAACAACGGCCACGCGACGCTGCTCGGTAAACACCGAACAGTCCCTGGAATTATGGAAGAGAACCCTGTCAGGAGCCGGTGTCCTGTTCATGCCCTCGTCAGGCTGGAGGATATCGTCGATGGAAGGCCAGCTGCCAAGATCGGCCCAGCCAAACTCACCGGGAATGACAACCCTGCGGTCGGCTTTTTCCATGATCCCGTAATCAATAGAAATTGACTCAAGGGGTTCGAAAACACTGGTTATTGTTTCCCGTGCCTCTCCCCCACGTGCTTCAAGCTGTTCCATTGAAAGCTGCCGCATTGGCTCAAAGGCACTGTACAATTTGGGCATCAGCTTCTTGAAGCATTCAATTATTACAGATACTTTCCAGACGAATATGCCGCTGTTCCAGTAATAGTTGCCTTCCAGAAGGTATTTCTTTGCGGTTTCCAGGTCTGGCTTTTCAACGAACATGTCAACCTGCCTGGCTTCACCCGGTTCCTGGAAGGCCTTGATATACCCGTAGCCTGTTTCAGGATACGTGGGTGTGACACCAATGGTAACAAGCCTGTCCTCTTCTGCCTGCTGAACGGCTTTTTCCATTATGCGGATAAACTGGTCTGGGAATTTAATATAGTGATCGGCGGGTAGTACCGCCATGATGGCATCGTCAAATTTTTTCTGGAGAAAGGTTGCAGCGTAGAGAACTGCAGCGGCGGTGTTTCGCGGAAACGGTTCTCCGATGATGGATCCGGCTACTCCAGCCTTTCGCATCTCCTTGTCGGATGCCTCTTCGTATGCCCCGGAGGTGACGATGAGGCAGTACTCCGGGCTGAGGGGGGTCATCCTGCGTATGGTCATTTCAAGCAGTGTTCCCTCGCCCGAAAGGTTATGAAACTGCTTGGGTTTATCTTCACGGCTCAGGGGCCACAGGCGCTTTCCCGCCCCGCCTGCCAGTATTACAGGGATAAAGTCCATTGGGTATCTCCGGTCCAAGTAAAGTTCTCACATGTGTACCAATGGCTGCCTTGTTGTCAACAAGTTAACAGCACGGATGGGGGTTACCAGTCCACACCTCCATTCTCATCAAAGTTGAGCATGAGGGGGGCCTTTTTTACCGAAGATGGAAGCTTGAGGGCAGCCTGTCCCTTCAGCTTGTAATCGGCACTGCTTCGTTTCAACGCCTGCTGAATGTTGGAACTGAGCTTTCTTGAAGAGAATGTGTTCATTACCCTGATAACCGACGTGGTGCCCCGCCTGTATGTTTTGTCCGTGGTTCCGGTTATGAGATTTTCGTCATCCATGAAAAAGTTGTATGTGCAACTGGTAAAGTTCATGGCGGCACGGGTCTCGTTTTTAAGTACAATATCGAAACTCATCTTTATGGGTATATCAATTTTTGAGGGATCTATAGACGAGGAGCTGCTCTTCCCCGACAGAAGGGAGTCCAGCATGCCGTAGGCCTGGCTGGCGCTGACACCTGACCGCTGCTGCGCGAGGGATTCCATGACCTCCTTCATGGAAGGCATGTGAAGCTTGAAGTTTTTCAACGCCAGGGTTGGTTTCAACGCGGGCATCTTCTTTTTCACGCTGTAGGGGAATGTCATCGACGGGGGCACACCCGGAATGCCCAGGCTTGGCACCTTCACCAGGATGTCTCCCTTGATGGTGCAGTTTATGTAATCCCGTCTTGTGTAGTTCTTTACAGCCCTGGCAAGCTCCCGGTAGGTGATGGTGACACTGAGAGGTGTTGTGCTGGAGGATTGCCGTTCTACCCTGATCTCTTTGCTGGTTTTCGAACTGAACACCCGGTCGTTCTCAACAAGAAAATCAAAGGTGACCCCTGCAAGCCTGATGGTAACGGGATACGGGTTGTCTATGGCCACGTCGAACAAGAAGGTTATGTCCTGCAAAGAAATGGACTCGATGTCAACACCGGTAATACGGGCGGTTGGCTTTTTCTCGAACATGGCAGGATCAAAACTGGCACACTGAATCAGCATCGAGGCTGTTATTATAAGAAAGAAGGGAAGCAGTTTCTTTTTCATGGAAATCCTCCTGGGATCTGTTTGTATGAGATCGAAGCGAGTATAAAACAAGCCATAACGGGTGTCAAGCAAAGCCCGGTTTTGTTTTGTACTTGAAAGAGAGAGGGGGGTCTGTTGTATAATTGTTTTTTACGTGAACCAGGAGGACTTTACGGGGTGACAGGAAAAAAAGTATCATTGTATTTTCTTGCCGGTATCCTGCTTTTGTGTGCCGTGCAACAGGACGGGTGGGCACAGAGAACCAAAAGCAGTCAAAGTGCCGGTGAACAGCGAAAGGCGGAGAAGGGGCTTAAAGATAACAAGTACTTCTTCTACTTCATCGACTCAACTGTTTCTAACTTCGGGAGCGAAGAAGAAAAGGAGATCTTCAGGGAAGCAATTCAGCGCCATATAATGGCCCGTTTCCTGTACATGAAGTTCAGGTTCAGTGAATCATACAGGGAGATACGGAGATCGCAGGAACTGCTGATCAAGGTGTACAGAAGTACTTTAAAACGGGATCTTGAGAATACCATGTCCCTTCTGAACGGTTTTGCAGGACTGATCGCAGGTTCAGAGGCAGTAAGGCCCAGGCATTACCTGCACCTGGGATACAGGGACAAGAAAGTGGCGGAAACTCATATGATGATGGCTGATAATTACAGGGAGAGCCTGCTGTCGATGCGGCTGTACAAGTACGTGCGGGCCATAAAGAAGGCCAAGCACGGGAAACGCTATGCCTTCCTTGCCTACATTTATGTATCGTCGACTATACGTGAACAGTTTCAGATGAAACCGCTTACCTTTGACAGGATAGAGGATTACATCAACCGGCTTGCAGATGAGAACAGTAAAGATGTGTATCTTACCATACATTACGATAATTATTACAGGCTGCATAAGGAACAGTCATTCTATGACAGGGTATGGAACGACCCCTCCCTGCGGGACCTGCCTGAATACAGTGAATACATGTCAGAATAGCGTACAGGTGTTAATTATGAAGAGAATAGCAACCATATTGTTTGTGATCATCATGCTGTCATGTGCACAGCAGGATGGCCGAACGGACGGGCTTTCCAGCCTGGGTTTTTACGGCAGCAGCAGTGATATCATAAATGAACTTTCATCCCGGAAAAACATGTCATGGAGGGAGCATTTCATCCTTGGGCGTGCGTATCATGATGAAAAGAAATACAAGAGTGCCATGCTGCATTATGCCAACAGTTGCTTCAGCAGCCACAGGGATCATGAGCTTACCCTGTATGCACAACCGGTGTATAGTTTTGTATCAGGATACCATTTCAAGTCTCCCCTGTACGATGAGGCGGTATACATGATAGGGGAATTGTTTTTCCAGTACATGGAATACGAACACGTTATCAAGTTCATGGACCTGCTCGATGCCGACGGGTCCGCGCGTTACAGGGACGGGATCATTCTCATGGCAAAGGCACAGCAAAAGTTAAAAAAATATGACGACGCAATGAAAACGCTGCAGGATGTGGAGCAGAATTATAGTGATGTCTCGTCCAGGCAGATGATCCGTATTCGACTGGCATCGGTGAATGAAAAGAAAGATGACCATGAAGGGGCAATTGACTGGTACCTGAAGGTTATTGAAATGGATGGATCAAGCTGGCAGGCAGGCATAGCAGCCAGGAGAATACGGGACATACTGAAAAAAACCGGTGCAGGGCTTGATAATGAACAGCAGCTTTTACTTGGAACAGGCCTGTACCACGCACGTGAATACAAAGACGCATCGGGGATACTGGGTAAGCTGGATGACAGGGTTGCCCGGCGGTACCTTGTCCGCTCGCTTGTGCGTGATAAAAAGATGAAGGATGCGGAGAAGGTAATTCAGAAGCACCGTGGCAGTGAAAAGGTATACCACTCCCTGCTTTCAACCATGGCAGATGAACTCTGGTCAATGAGACGGCGACACAATGCGTTGTCAATCTATAGAAAGCTTCTCTCGGCCGGGGAGCCGGAAAGGAAAAAAGCTATTCGAAAAATAGCGTTTTACCAGGAAGAGCGGAAAAGAAAAGATTTTATTACATATGCACGCATGTACGTGAAGGACTATCCCGAAGATCCCTGGTCAGAAAAGCTCCTGTGGCTGATGGCACGTGATTCCCTGGCGAAGGGAAACAAAAAAAACGCAATGATCCTCCTTGAGAAATCGGCGAGATCCTTTCCCGGTGGAAGGGATGCTGACCGTGTGCGCTACTGGCTGGTGAAGCTGTATGATGATTTTCAAAGACGGGATGATGCCAGGAACGTTGAAGTTGAGCTTTTGTCAAGGCACCCCGGCTCATCGTATACATGGATGCACATGGAAAAGATGTCAGGCAGAACAGATGTGGATGATTTGAAGAAGAAGTTTGACCAGGCCCTGGAAAACAACCGGGAGGATGAAGTAAAATTTACCCACCTCATGATGCTTTTCATGCAAAAGGATTATGATGAATGCAGGAAACGGAGAGAGAAGGTCTTTTCAAGGTCATGGGCAAAGGGCTACGTGGAGTTGATCAAAGGAATAGAGGGAAAGAAGACCAGGTCGCAATATGCGGACAACATTGCATCAATGGAACCTTTTTTCAGGGTTGGATACCTTGAGGGAATACGAAGGGAAGCGGCCATATTGCCCGGCACCGATGACGTGAACCACGACAGGGCATTGATGGCGTTTCACTATGGTTCGGAATACGGCCACCACGCCATCGCCGTGCAGGGGCTCTTAAACCTGTTCAAAGAATATGGTGTTGATGAGAATATTGCCCTTCTCCCTGAAAAGGTTGTGACAGAATTGCTTCCCCTTGCATTCAGTGATTGCGTGGAAAAGGCCTCTGCCTATTCAGGTATAGATAAAAACATGATATATTCGGTTATCAAGGCGGAATCGCTGTATAATCCCCACGCGGTTTCACCGGCAGGTGCCGTAGGGCTTATGCAGTTGATGCCGGCCACGGCCAGGGATATTGCCAGTCAGATGAAGCTGAGATCATATGACCTGAAGGACCCGTGCACTTCAATAAAGATGGGGGCACATTACCTGAAATGGCTGAAGGGTTATTTTAAAAATGATTTTGAGGACATGGTTGCAGGGTACAATGCGGGTGCCGGGAACGTGAAGAAATGGGATAAGAACCGGGACTACGCCGACGATGATTACTTCATTGCCCTGCTTCCCTTTGATGAAACCAGGGGATACATTCTTCGTACACGCAGGTTCTATTTGCAGTACCAGGCCGTATATAACGATTAATGATACAGGTATATTTTTGTTGCCTGAAAATAATTTTCGCGGGTATAGTATAAAGAAGCACGTTAAACGGGGGTTGCTGATGAGTTTAAAATACCAGTGTATTGTCCTATGCTGCATTCTTCTTGTTGCTACTGGCCTGTATGCAAGGCCCGTGGGCAAGGTTGTGCAGCTGGTTGGTAACGTGGATATCATGTCCATGAAAACCGGCAAGCGTACAGTTCCCGAAATGGATACGGTGGTACACAGCGATGATAAAATACGTACGGGAAAAAAGTCCCTTGTGGCCATTTTGCTCAATGACGGAACCAGGCTTATGATCAAGGAGGTTTCGGTGGTAAATGTGGCAGCATTGAAGCTTCGGGACACCGATCCTCCAAGCAAGATCCGCATGCTTACCGGCAAGCTGCGGCTGATCGTCAAAAAGACATTCAAAAAAAGCAAATTTGTTCTCAAAACACCAACGGCCATTGCGGGGGTGAGAGGTACGGATTTCGGTGCAATCGCCACAAGAAATGAAACAAGGATAGTCGTCTTTGACGGAGAAGTCGAGGTGGGCAATGTTCGTGACAATATACTCAAATCCTACGTGTTGAAGGAACGGGAAGAGGTCTCGGTTAAGGAAAATCGTCCACCGTCATCTCCCCGGGTGGTGCCTTCAAATGTTTTGTCGTCATGGTTTGATTACTATGTTATCGATGAACGGAAAAACAAGATAATTCGAAAAGACCGGGAGGATGGCCTGATTGACAGGTTGTTGCGTAAAAAGGATTACTGATGTTTTTGGTCACCTGCTGTGTATCCTCGTGATGGGGCTGGTCTTTCTGCAATGTGCCGGTCCTTTGATTGTTGACAGGGACAGGGACTATGCAGAAAAACTGATCAGGCAGATGGAAAGTAAGAACTGGCAGCAAAGAGAGCAGGCTGCTGAAGAGCTTGCTCTCTACCCGGGAAAAGAATCTACCGCTGCACTTGTTGATGCCCTTGATGACAGGCATGGGGCAGTTATTATCCAGGCATTACAGTCACTTGCGCCGCGAACATCACCTGAAGCCCTTCCCGAAATAAGAAAACTTGCAAAAAATCACAGAAGTCCCAATGTACGATGGTATGCACTACAGGCCCTCGCCGGGTACGAAGATGCCCTCAACGCTCCAGTATTTCTTGATGGTCTTCAAAGCGACGACTGGCTTATACGGGAAGCGTCCATTATCGGCCTGCTGAAGGTTGAAGATTACGGCACAAGGTACGTGTGCCTGCCGGCCATAGTGGAGACATTGAATGACCTCAGTACAAGTGTGCAGATAGCCGCCATGAACCACCTGAGCCTTATTGACGACAGGATCTACAATATCCTCGTGAGCAAAATTAAAGAGGGATCTGACAGCAGCCCGGCCGTAATGGGTGCCGCTCTTGGGGCACTCGGGGATTACAGGCTGGATGCTGAAACGCACGAAAGGGTGGTAGAATTACTGGGCCATCAGAACAGGAACATACGGCTGATGGCCCTGAGATTATTGAAGCGGAACAAAAAGCTATGGTAACACGTCAGTTCTTTTTTTCTTTTTCAACGTATACCTTGTTCTGCATGTCTACAATGTCTTTTTCGAATTTTTCAGGGACTTCCATTTCAAGTGCCTCATACACCTTAAAGCAGTTTTCCTTTGCCCTCCTGTAATAGAATATGGCTTCGATGGGGCGTGATCGCTCAAGGTAGTCATTTGCCATCTGTATGGCGTAGCTGGCATTACTTACGAGGGGGTCAACCGATTCATTCGGTTTCTCCTTATCAATTGAAGATTTGAGCTGATGTTTCACCCCCATTTTTATCACGTCCACATGGAGCTGTTCAGCTGTTTCCTTGTATTTCTTTGCAAGCTCGGTTGCAACACTTAGAATTTGCTTTTCGTTCTGTGTAAAGAGGTTTGCTGACTCCACAAACTGCTTGCGGTAGTAGAGGGCACTGGCCTTCGCGTAGTCATTTACCAGTTTCTCGAACAGTGATTCTCCTTCACCGTAGTTGAAAATGGCTGTTCTCAGCTGCTTTATCTTCTTGAAGTTTTCATAGCTGAGCCTGTTTATTACAGCCTCTGGATCATAAAGCGGATTGAACTCCTTTTCCGGTGTTTTGCTTTCAGTGGTTTCCTGTGCAGGCAAAGCCACGCCAAGTAATAGTATAGCCATAACTAAAGCTGTTAGTTGAAATCCTTTTCTCATTGTGGTATTCTCCTTGTACTTGATGTATGACATAATTGCCGTTGAAAAATATGTAATAATATTGTAAGTGTACGACAGCAAAATGTAAAGTCAAGAAAAATGTAACAGGAGTATGTATGAACAGGAGATTTACTATCGGCGTCATAGGAACCGGGCATCTTGCTTCTGCCGTAATAGAGGGAATGATGCAGACAGAGAACGAATACAGCTTTATCCTGTCACCACGAAATGAAAAGCGCTCGGAGGAACTTGACAGGAAGCATCCCCGTTGCAGAAAGGCACGTTCAAGCCAGGAGGTACTGGAGGTATGCGATGCGGCTGTCCTTTCGGTTCCTCCTTCAGAATACGGTGTTGTTGCAAAGGATGTACGCTGGCCCACCAGGCTTCCCATGCTTTCTTTCCTGGTGGGGGTAGGGACAAACAGGTTAAAGGAGGCTTTCGGGTGTACCCATGTGTACAGGGTTCTCCCATTCCCGTCCGCCTCGCTTGCTGAAAGCCCAACCCTTCTTTATCCCGATGCGCAACCGGCCAGGTCAATATGTGAAATGATGGGTGAGGTTATTCCGTTGAAAAGTGAAGAAGAATTTGATCTGTATACGGGGGTAACCCCTCTTGCCGGTTTCAGTTATTACCTCATGGAGTGCATACAGCGCTGGTGCGGGAACAGTATCCCGGTTGAATACCCGGCGAAAATAATCAGAAGCACCCTGTCATTATACCTTTCTCAGCAGAAGGAAGGTGAAGACGTGAGCACAGACCAGTTCGCCACCCCGGGGGGGCTTACCAGCCACGCATTCAAGGTGCTGGATGGAAACGGGATGTGTGATATGGTGGGATCGTACCTTAACGCGGTCAGGGAGCGCCTTGATTTGATCGAAAAGGACAATTCCCGGTGAACCCTTCCTGTATCGGCTGAACAGGGGAGCCGTACCGGCTCCCGGTTTTATATGCCTCATCCACCGCCAGCGGAAGGGGCACAGTTACCCCCCGATTTACCCGTTCCCGAAGAGGAGAAAAGAGAAAAAACCTTCTCGGTGAGATCAGAACCGCAGGAGGGGCATTTTCCTCCTGTAAAATCTCCCATTTTTCTCAGCTCGCTGAAGATCTCACCACACTGCCTGCATTTAAACTCGTACACCGGCATGGAACATTACCTCGTATTGCATTTGAACAAAATTTTATAAATAATCAATATTATGTTTGCACCACACAAACAAAAACGTATATTGTACGTGCGAATAACAACGACATGTTATAATTTTAGAATATACTTAACTCTTGCTCTTTTGTCAACATTTTATGTGGTAATTAATCGATGAACCTTCTGACCATACTTTCTTTTCTTTCGTTCATTATGCTGGTTCCGCTGGCCGTAAAAGTAATGCAAACCGGTATACGAAGTACACTTCACCGGGTGTTTTTCTTCCTTGTCCTTGCCTTCATGATGGTAACCCTGCAGAGGCTAATGCTGAGCGTGGTGCAGGACCCTGGTACTGTTGACCTGGTGTACCGTTATCTTTCAGCGGGGATGTACCTGTTTCCCGGTATTGTTTTGCACCTGATACTTGTGATAACCCGGCGTGACTGGCTTCTGGGCCAGTGGTGGACATACCTGCTGTTGTATGGAATTGGTTTTATTCGAACGTATGAAGCGCTGACCGGGTTTTATACTATTGAAAAGGTTGTGTTGACCACATGGGGATGGCAGCCCATATACATGACGGGTTCCGCGTGGTACATGGTATATAATGTATACATGGTTCTGTTTGTATACGGTGGATTGCTGTACGCCCTGACCTGGAGCAGGTCTCATCCGCATCCCGCAGAGAAGAAGCAGGTAAAAATAGTTGTTTTCTCCATGATGCTGCTCAGCTTCCTGGGTATATGTACGGATTTTTTTCTGCCGGTTATGGGGATCAACTCGGTACCCCCGCTTGCACATGTATACCTTTCAATATGGTCACTGGGGATATGGTATGCCATAAAGAAATACAGGCTTCTCAGTATCGGCTATTCAATCGCTTCAAGGGAAGTGGTGCAAATAGTCAACGATGCGGTTTTCATTACAGCATCTGATTATACCATAGTTGATGTGAACCCGGCTGCCCGGGTTATGCTGGGGTATTCGCGAAAAGAGCTGGTATATACCCTCATTACCGGGTATATGCATGATGAACCCAGTAAGATCAGTCCAGCCTCTTTCCTGGATGAACATGGACGGGTGAAAGTAATACTGGATATGCCGGTAACTATGATCGCAAAGAATAAAACCCATATACCGGTATCACTCTCCGTTTCAACGATAAAAAACAGGAAGGGGCACATACAGGGCATTATCATGGCAGCCAGGGATCTTACTATTAGAAGCGAACTTGAAAGAAGCAGGGATAAGCTCCTTGGTGAATTACAGGCGGCCATGGGTACCATAAAGCAGTTAACTGGTCTGCTTCCAATCTGTTCCCAGTGTAAGCGGATAAGGAACGAAGACGGCTCATGGCAGGAAATTGAAGTATACGTGCATGATCATTCAAATGCAGACTTTACCCATGGTATCTGCCCCGACTGCGTGCGAAAAATGTATCCAGATATCGCCGATTCAATCCTGGAAAAGCATTTCCCTGAGAAAAAGGGAACCTGATAAAGCAATCCCCCGATAATTTCATGCCGCCAACGGTTTGTTGTGTCCTTCAAAAGGTGGCTTGACATCAGGCTGCAGCAATGCTTATATACACCATTGACGGGAAGGGGTATATGAATATTTTACTTACAAACGATGACGGTATAGATGCTTCCGGGATCAGGGCCCTGTACACGATCCTGTCGCGGAAGCATGCGGTCTATATTGTAGCTCCGGATGGCGAGAGAAGTGCTTGCTCAAGCGCAATAACCATCAGAAGGAATATACAGGTACAGAAAAAGGGTGATGGAGTATACGCGATTGACGGCTATACTGCAGACTGTGTTAATATTGGATTGAACGGGGAATTGATGCCTGAAATTGACCTGGTGATCTCGGGAATTAACCATGGGCCAAATCTGGGCGAAGACGTCTACTTCTCTGGCACGGTTGCCGGAGCAAGAAGTGCCCATATTTTCGGTGTAAGCGGTATTGCGGTATCGGTGGATTCCCTTGGAGAATCTGATTACTTTGAAGATGCGGCAGAATTCCTTATGGATTTCATAAGTGATTTTCCACTGTTTGCCCATGAAAGGCCTGTGCTTCTCAACATAAATTATCCCGATATTCCTGTTGATGAAATTGCCGGTGTCAGGTATACCACGCTTGGGAAAAGGGAATACAGGGATTCGTACCATCGAAGTGGCGACAATAACGATGCGTTCAGCATGATGATGGACGGAATTATCGATTCTCATGAGATCGAGGGAAGTGATGTAACCGAATTGCGAAAAGGATTCATATCAATTACACCAATAACACTTGATTGCACGGATTACCGGTATCTCAATAGTATCAAAAACAGGGAAGAACAATGGCTGAAGTAAGCTTGAACCAAAAGATCCGTACTTTTCTTGACCAGGCGTTTGGATTCCTTGATACGCGCAAGTACGGGCATGCCCTTGAGAAGCTGCTTAAAGCCGAAGAGCTGGACAGGGAAAATCCCGAGGTTCTTTATAATCTCGGGGTAACCTTTTCCAGGATGGGAGATTACCAGCGTGCAGTTGAATACCTCCGGCGGGTTAAGGAATTGCCTTCTTCGTTTGTTGACCTGCTAACCGTAAATCGGTTACTGGCGTACGCACTGATAATGCAGAACGGTTTTAGTGATGCCCACGAAGTAATAGATGAATCGTTACAGTTGTCAGCCGTAGATACCACCATGCTGAACATGAAAGGATATCTCTTTGAAAAAGAAGGCAAGCTGGAAGGGGCTGCTGATATTTTCCAGGCAATTCTGGACGTGGATCCTGAAAACATGAATGCCAACAATTCTCTTGCGTACGTACTTGCACGCATGAAAAAGGGAGACCATTCTCGTGCCCTGGAGTGCGCCAAAAAAGCATTTAACGCAAAGCCAGCCAACCCCGCCTATTGTGATACCCTTGGCTTCGTGTACATGGTCAGGGGGCAGCCTGATTCTGCAAAGAAATACCTGAAAAAAGCACTCTCCATGGCTCCTGGCTCAAAAGAGGTAAGGGAGCATCTCAATACATTGCTGCAGCTGGACAGGTAAGGGACGGTTTTTTACAGTCACGGGTATCCCGCTAATCCTGGTTTGTTGTAAAAAATTATTTTTTTTGATTAATATATGTAAAAAATGTCGAAAATGGTAATAGAGAAGATTCTACACAGGAGGTGTAGATATGAAAGTAATGGATTACAATATACACGTCACACACAACATTGAACAGCCGGCAAGGCATTCCCGCGACACCGTAGTCACAGGCAGGTTAAATACCATTGAATCATACAGCTATGACAGCGTTCTAATGAACCTGGACGAAATGAAAAGCTTCCTGTACCTGATTGTTGGTGCCAGTGATCTTACCGTGATCGATTCATCAGGAAAAAGTGGCCATAATCTCAACGCACGGGCTTAAGCGGTTGTCCGGACATGAACACTGGAGGCCATATCGAATACTCCATACTTAATATAATGTATACACATTATGTTGCATTATAACATAAATAAATATTTAAAAAGTTGTTGACTAACCCGACATTTACTTTCATTCTTTTATACCTATAAAAATATTATGTACAGATATATTCCAGGTTGACACACCGACAACATTGTGTAGCAATATAGAGCATATTTTTATAAATTATCGCAAAATATTTTTTATATAATAGGTTTTATTTGTGCATTAACAATAATATGGTATTTTTAAGTTTTGTAGAGAAATTATCGATAAACAATTAAGCCGCTGATATATTTTTCTAAAAACGGGTAATTGTATGAGTAAAGAGATACAGGACAGGGCAGACAGGATGATGCGGGAACTGAAGGAATCCCTGGACCCTATCAGTAAGGAAATAAAACGTATTAAGTGTTCAAGCCATAAATAACCCGGTAACAATGATAATCATTATTGAAAAAGGAGTGTTACCCAATGCCAGCCAAGGGACAGAAAAGGAAACAGCAGATAATTGATACCGCAAAGGTAATGTTCATCGACAGGGGGTTTCAGAGTACACATATCGGCCAGGTATGTGAAGAGTTAAATATTGCCCGTGGTACGGTGTACCAGTATTTTGGCAACAAGCGCGAGATCCTCTATGCAATACTTGAATCCATTGAAGAAAAAATAGATGATATACTGGATCCAGATGACCTGAAGGATTTTCTAAAGACGAATCCATCTCAAAAGGAATTGACCAGGTTCAATACTGAACGAATAACCGAGTGCATACGGGTGATCATCAGCGAACCTATAGTTATTAAGCTGATCTTCAAGGATATAGTGGGTATTGATGAAGAAGTGACAGAGAGAGTGCAGAAATTCCTCGATTATATTGTCCAGGTGGTTCAACGTGATGTGGAGGAGATCAAGAAGAAAGGTATATACAAGAAAACATTGAATCCAGAGGTTACAGCGATTATGCTCATAGGGGCTGTAATGTTCATGGTATACCAGTTTGACAGGCTTGGGAAGGATATCCTTGAAAAAGAAGTGATCGGCTCTGTTGTCAGTAACTACCTTGGCGGAGTATCAAAATAGCAGAGAATACACAATTCTGATTTTACAGGAGACCCGGAGCAAATCCGGGTTTTTTTATTGAAAAAAAAGTGCATTAATGTCCTATCTCCATTAATGATAGAATACAGGTTGTTCCAATGAGAATACACAGTAATAATTATAACTTTTTGACCAGTACGCTGGTAGCAGGTTTTTGTATGCTTTTTTCTGCGGGTGTTTTTCAGCCCCATGTAAAGGCGTCAAGCCAATGTCCCGAGGAATTGATCAGGGGTATTCTCGGCAGCGATGAAAAGATACGGCAACAGGGCCTTGCCAGGATAAAAAAAATTCAGTCAGCAGACTGCAAAACCAGGCTGGTAGAGGTTATTCTGTCCAACACGGATAACAGAGAAAAGCGGCGGGCAATAGAGGCGCTGCGGCAATATAAGGATGATACCATGGTAAAGACATGGGCTTTCCTGCTGGAAAAAACCGAATCATTTATAATAAAAAAGCAGGTTATACGGTCCATGGCGGATATCAGGAACAGGCGGATCGTTCCAGAACTTGTCCCACTGCTGAAGTCACCGTTTCATACGGTTCGCGAAAGTGCGGCAGAGGTGCTGGGACAGTATGGCGATGACAGGGTTTTCCCGTTTATCATTGGGATGTCAAAAGATGAGAACCCGGTATTCCGGATGTACGCGGTGGAATCCATGAATTATATATATGATGACCGGCTGTATTACATGCTGGTTTCCCTTCTCAAGGATGAAAACAAGTCAATACGGTATTCTGTTCTGGAATGCATACAGGAAAACGATATAGAAAAAGCCTTCCCGCAAGTCAGAAAAGCAGCATTGCATGATGATAATTACGAGGTACGTATACGTGCCATGAACCTGCTTTCCGATTACCGGGACCGCAGCTCGTACGGTATATTTGTGAAGAACCTGTCTGATAGTAATGCTGATGTTCGTGCCGCGTCGGTGGAAGCCCTTCAAAGGTTTGGGTACAGGAAATCATCCTGGGCTCTTTCAAGACAGTTGAAGGTAGAAACAGAACATCACGTGAAATTGGGCATAATGCAGGCCCTTTCTGTAATAAAACATATGGGTGATCCCGGGGGGCTTGGAGGAGTATTGCTTGAAGATGAAAATCCGGCACTCAGGATCAAGGCGGCATATGTCATCGGTGTAACTGGAGATAAAAAGGGAACGTCATTTTTGCTAAATGCCCTGGAAGACAATGATTACAGGGTACGTGCTGAAGCAGCGTATGCACTTGGAGAGTTCAGCGGGAGCGAGGTAGTCTGTTCCCTGCTTGAATTGCTTGAAAAGGATGACAGGCGTTACGTCCGATCAGCTGTATTGTTCTCGTTGAATAAAATTGATGATACAGGCGCGCTTCTGGGGTTGTACAAGATAATTGGCGTGGAAAAAGACCCTGTAATGAGATGGCGTATCAATGATCTTATTGAAAAGTTCATAAAAAAGTCTACCAGGGAATACAGTACTTTACTATAGCCGGGGGAGTTGATGAAAATTGCAATAGCACAGATAAATCCTACTGTTGGGGATGTGCCGGGAAATACTGAGAAGATAATACGTAATATAGAAAAGGCAAGATCCGGCAATGCGGACCTGGTGATATTTCCCGAAATGGCCATCGTGGGATACCCTCCCATGGACCTCCTGGAACATCGAAAGCTGGTACATGATAACCTGGACGCCCTCGAAAAAATCGCACATGCCAGTTACGGCCTGTCGGTCATATGCGGGTTCGTTGATTTCGATACAGACAACCCTCCTCTGTTGTGTAATGCGGCGGCGTATATACATGATGGGGCGCTTGTATCCAGGCATTACAAGACGTTATTGCCTACCTATGATGTATTTGACGAGCAGAGGTACTTTTCCGGTGCCAGGGGACAGGAAACGGTAACCATTTCAGGTATACGCGTTGGTATAACCATTTGCGAAGATATATGGAACGATATGAGCGTGAGTGAAGATCGTTTCATGGAGGACCGGCGTTACCCCGTTGACCCGGTAAAGAACCTCATCGAGAAGGGTGCCGAATGCATCGTGAACATTTCCGCGTCACCTTACGTGAAGGGGAAAAACACGATGAAGTGGGACAGGTTGTCACGGCTGGCGGCATCCAGTGAGATGCCTGTTATATATGTGAACCAGGCAGGAGGTAATGACAGCCTGGTGTTTGACGGGAACAGCTGCATGGTGAACGAAAAAGGGAACTTCCAGGCCATGGCATCGGGGTTCGGGGAAGACTTGCTGATATTTGACAGCAGCCAGGCAAAGCAGATGGACTTCCCCGCAGAACAGGACATGGAAGACATTCGCCGGGCGCTTGTGCTTGGTCTCCGTGATTACGTACGCAAGTGTGGCTTCAGCCAGGTTGTAATTGGTCTTTCCGGAGGGATCGATTCAGCACTTACTGCTACAATAGCAGTCCAGGCGCTTGGAGCCGAAAAGGTGCTTGGTATTACCATGCCGTCGCAGTATTCCTCCAGGGGGAGCGTGGATGATTCATACGCCCTGGGCAAAAGCCTTGGAATACAGGTAGAAACGATTCCCATAAAAAAAGTATACGATGTTTTTATTGATGAACTGGAACCGGTAATGAAAGGCCAGCCCATGGATGTTACCGAGGAAAACCTGCAGGCACGAATACGGGGAAACATACTCATGGCCATCAGCAACAAGTTTGGCCGCCTTCTGCTTACCACGGGAAACAAGTCAGAGCTTGCAATGGGGTACTGTACCATATACGGTGATATGGCTGGGGGGCTTGCAGTTCTTTCCGATCTGCCCAAGACCATGGTGTTTGCCCTTTCCAGGCATATTAACAGGAAAAAAGAGATCATACCGTGGGCCACTATAGAGAAGCCGCCCTCAGCGGAGTTACGTGAAAACCAGAAGGACGAGGACAGCCTGCCGCCATATGAATTGCTTGATCGTGTTCTGGAGCTCTATATTGAACGTAAATACTCGGCAGCGGAGATAATTGGTGAGGGATTTCCCGAAGACAGGGTAAAGTGGATACTTGCAACCGTTGACAGGAGTGAATACAAGCGAAGACAGGCCCCGCCAGGGCTGAAAGTGACTTCAAAAGCTTTTGGTATTGGCAGAAGAATACCCATTGCGCAGAAACACAGGCACTAATACTATACCAGTGATGTTTTTCATCCCGGGAATCCCGCTATCACGTAAAATATGCTTGTAAAATTTTAGGGCATATACTACATACCCGAAGTGTGCATGGTGACGCCGCCTGGCAATTGTGTATGAAATGGGCAGCGCAGGGATGCATACAGATTTGTTCTGTGAAATCAGAAAATTCTTATTCAGAGAGGGTACACATGAATATTGATAATACTGTAATGGATTCCGCGAATGTGCAGAAGATCAGGGATCTAAAGAATCCGCACGTGGAAGAAGTGGTTGAGAAGTTTGTTAACATGATGAAACCTGCCAGGGTGACAGTCATTACGGACAGCGCGGAAGACATTGGCTATGTACGCGACCTGGCCATAAAGAATGGTGAAGAAGCCCCACTTGAAACAAAGGGACATACCGTACATTTCGACGGGTATTCCGACCAGGCACGTGACAAGGCGAATACAAGGGTGCTTGTCACGCCGGAAATGAAGATGAGCAAGGGTATAAATACACTTGACCGTGAAGATGGCATCAGCGAAATATACGATATAATGGACGGGATAATGGAAGGCAAGGAAGTGCTGGTTCGCTTTTTCTGCCTTGGGCCGCTGAATTCCCGTTTCTCGATTGCCGCGTTGCAGCTCACCGATTCTTCATACGTTGCCCACAGCGAGGATATCCTGTACAGGTCCGGTTATGAGCAGTTCAAGAACCTGAACGGCTCAGATGAGTTCTTTTATTTCGTGCATTCAGCAGGGAAGCTGGATGAAAGGGGTAACAGCAGGGATATCGAGAACAGAAGAATATACATTGACGTGCTGGGTAACAGGGTCTTCACCATGAACAACCAGTACGCGGGGAACAGCCTGGGCCTTAAAAAGCTTGCCCTCAGGCTGGCTATTTTCAAGGCCAACCATGAAGACTGGCTCACAGAGCATATGTTCATTATGGGGGTACAGCCGGATGGGAAGAACAGGAAGACCTATTTTGCCGGTGCGTTCCCAAGTGCCTGCGGCAAGACATCCACGGCAATGATACCGGGGCAGACTATCGTAGGTGATGACATCGCTTACCTGCGTGAAGGTGATGATGGCCAGGCATACGCAGTTAATATTGAACAGGGTATTTTCGGTATTATTGAGGACGTGAATCCTGATGATGATCCACTGATCTACGAAACACTGACAAGCCCGCGAGAACTGATCTTTTCAAATATCCTTGTGAATGATGGAAAACCTTACTGGCTCGGCATGGGTCAGGAATTGCCTGAAGAGGGGATCAACCACTATGGTGAGTGGAAAAAGGGCATGAAAGACGATAATGGAAAAGAAGTGGGTCCTGCACATAAAAACGCACGGTACACCGTAAGGATCGAGGAGCTGGAGAATGTTGATGAGAAACTGCATGATCCACACGGGGTGCCGGTAAACGTGGTAATTTACGGCGGTCGTGATTCGGATACTTCGGTGCCGGTTTACCAGAGCCTCGACTGGGCACACGGTGTATTCATTGGAACAACACTTGAGTCTGAAAGCACGGCAGCCACACTGGGGGCAGTTGGTGTGAGGAATCACAGCCCCATGGCCAACATGGACTTCCTGGTGGTTCCCCTTGGCAGGTATATTGAGAATCACCTTAATTTCGGGAACAGCCTCAAGGAAACCCCGCTGGTGTTTGCTACCAACTATTTTTTGAAAGATCCTGATAACAAGTTCTATTATGACAAGATTGACAAGAAGGTATGGATATACTGGATGGAAGGGCGGGTACATGGTGAATACGATGCCATCGAAACACCAATCGGCCATATTCCCATGTATGAAGACATCAAGGAATTATTCAAAAAGGTATTCGGGAAAGACCTGACACTGGAAAAATACGAAGAGTCTTTTTCAATACGCGTAAACATGTACCTTGAAAAGATCGATCGGATGGAAAAAGCGTATGCGGCAGAAGAGATGGTGCCGCTGGCTTTTAACGAGTCAATGGCAATGTTGAAAAAACGTTTGATCAACGCCCGGGAGAAACATGGCATGGACGTGATCCCTCCGTCGATGTTTCAATAAGCCAGAAAAAGGCGGGATAATTTCCCGCCTTTTTTAATAGTTACCAGTCAAGAATTTGCCAACCGCGTTTCCTGGCGATCTTTCGTAATAACCTGTCAGGAGTGACACACATGGGGTGCTGTACCCTTTCAAGGACCGGTAGATCGGATATTGAATCAGCATAGTACCAGGCTGACCCAAGATCATATCCGTTTTTGTTGCAGTAATCTACAGCACTGCGCAGCTTCTCTTCCCCGTGATTATAACCGCCTATGATATGGCCGGTAAATTCACCATTCCTTATTTCAAGTTCGGTGCATAATGTGTGGTCCATGTTCAGCCTGTGCTGTACCGGTTCACAGATGAAACGGGTAGCGGCAGACAGGATAACGGTTTGGGCTCCTTTATTATTATGTTCCCGGATGGATTCAGCTGCATTATCTCTTATGGTTGGTTCAACCATGCTGGCAAACCAGTGGTCGGTCATGTTCTGCATCTCCTCTTCTGACCAGCCACTGAACCGGGCAACCCATTTGCGAATAATCGCATCGGAATGGATTATACCGAGCCTGTGAATAAAGCTGATATAAAATCCTGCAAGAAGATCCATGCCGGATATGATACCCGTTTTATAGAGGTACTGGACAAAAAGTTTTCCGCTGCTTGTTGACAGTATTGTCCTGTCAAGGTCGTAAAAGGCTATATATCTGGACATGGGTTCCTGCTCCGGTTGTTGATAAGTGCTGCTATGATAAATGAAAAACTTAATGGCTGTAAAGATTTTTTCTTTGACGGATAAACCCCCGAAAAAGTAATTGAAAATATTGCGGCCTGCGTATATACATGAAAAAAATCAGACGGGTTTACGAGGTTATGAACGGCTTACAACGTAAAGATATTCTTGATATACAATCCCTTTCCACGGATGAAATAAATCTTATATGCAATTCCGCCCGTTATTTCAAGGACTTGTTCACACGTTCCATAAAGACTGTTCCGGTTCTCAGGGGCAAAACAGTGTGCCTCCTTTTTTATGAACCATCAACCAGGACCAGGATCAGTTTTGAGCTGGCAGCAAAGAGGCTTTCCGCAGATCTGATCAATATATCAGTTGCAACCTCCAGTGTTGTTAAAGGAGAGTCTCTCATTGATACGGTGCACACCCTTGAGGCCTACAAGGCGGATTTCATTGTTATGAGACATGCGGCGTCCCTGGCGCCGCATTTTTTATCCAGAAATATCAACGCGTCGATCATTAACGCTGGTGACGGTTTTCATGCTCATCCAACACAGGCATTGCTGGATGCGTATTCCATCCTTGAAAAGCGGGATTCTCTTGATGGGCTTCATATCGGAATAGTGGGAGATATTCTGCATTCAAGGGTGGCCAGGTCTGATATAGAGATCTTCAAAAGACTTGGTGCGAAGGTGACACTGGTGGGCCCCCCCACGCTGATTCCCGACCAGTTCAAGATATACGGGGTGGACATCTCGTACAACCTGGATGACGTCCTGCCGGATCTTGACGTGATCAACGTACTTAGAATACAGCGTGAACGGCAGCAGGGTTTCTTTTTCCCTTCAATCAGGGAATACCACAGGCAGTTCGCCCTTACCGGTGAACGGTTGAAACGCTGTAAGAGTGATATAATAGTTATGCACCCCGGGCCAGTGAACAGGGGTGTTGAGATTGACGATGATGTAGCTGATTCTGAGAACGGAATAATTAACGAGCAGGTAACCAACGGGGTAGCGGTTCGCATGTCACTGTTTTACCTGCTGGCAGGCGGGACCCCGCTCGAGGGGTCGGATACCGAACAGGAACAGTGAACGAGTTAAGAATATGGCAATATTGATACAAAACGGAAGAGTTTTAGACCCTGCATCACAAAGGGACGAGCAGGCCGATGTGCTGATTGATGGTGACCGGGTTGTGAAGATCGCCCCCGGTATTCCTGTTGATGAGAATATGGAAACAATAGACGCGGCGGGCTGCCTGGTGCTTCCCGGGCTTGTGGACATACATGTTCATTTCAGGGAACCCGGAAGGGAAGAGGCTGAAACCATAATCGGTGGATCAACAGTGGCTGCAAAGAGCGGTTACACGTCGGTATGTACCATGCCCAACACCTCGCCGGTGATAGACAACCAGGCACTGGTGCGGTTCATCAAGATGGAAGCCGAAATGGGGCCCGTAAACGTCTTTCCCGTTGCAGCCATAACCAGGGGTTCTCTTGGAGAAGAACTGACCGAGATGGGAGAACTGGTAAACGGTGGTGCGGTTGCCTTCAGCGATGATGGCAGGCCTGTTGAGAATTCCCTGACCATGAGACGTGCCCTTGAATACGCCCGAATGTTGAACGTGCCTGTTATACAGCACGCTGAAGACCTCTCCCTTTCAAAAGACGGAATAATGAATGAAGGTGAAAATTCCATCCTGCTTGGCCTGAAAGGGATCCCCCGCGAGGCGGAAGAGGTGATGATCGCAAGGGACGTCATCCTTACCAGGTTGGCTGTAAGCAGGCTGCACGTGGCACACGTGTCTTCCAGGGGTTCAGTTGACATAATTACTAACGCAAAAGAACAGGGAGTACGGGTAACCTGTGAAACGGCTCCCCATTATTTTTCGCTCACCGATGAGGCAGTTGGAGATCAGTTATCAATGGCCAAGATGAATCCTCCGCTCCGGTCCGAGGAAGACAGGAAGGCCATTATCGAGGCGCTGAGAAAAGGGAAGATTGACGTGATCGCCACTGATCACGCTCCACATATTCGCAACGAAAAGATGCAGGAGATCGGGTATGCCCCATTTGGTATCATAGGCCTTGAGACGGCGGTCCCGTTGATCATCACCGTGCTGGTTCGCGAGAATGGGTTTTCGTACATGCAGGCCTTTGACAAGGTTACCATCAATCCGTCTACCATACTGAATCTTGACAGGGGTGAATTAAAAGAAGGCGGAATTGCAGACGTCGCCGTCATCAATCCTGATAAGAAGATAAAGGTGGATGAAGATTTTATTTTTTCACGATGCAAGAACACGCCATTTACAGGCAGGGAATTGTACGGATCGGTTGAGTATACCATATGCTCCGGCAGGGTGGTGTATCCTTTCAGCGAATGAACATTTATTCAAATAGCTGAAACAGCGCTTCGGCAATAACCCTGTGCCCTTTCTTCGTCGGGTGCACCCCGTCAAACTGGACCAGTTCTTTCTGGGATAGACCCTCCCGTACCTTTTCTTCCCAGTAACGATGCACGGCTGCAACCGGTGTATCAAGTTCGGAACCGATGTCTTCCATCTCCCTGTAGAATGAATCAGCGATATCCCGTTCGGGTAATCCATCAAGCCAGTTTGATGTTATAAGCACGATCTCGGCACCGGTTTCCTTTCTTGCCTGTCGTACAATAGAACGTATGAAATTACCATAGGTGGAGGTGGTGTACCCGGTTACAGCGTCATTAAGGGCGAACTGCACAAGCACGCAATGGGGCTCATGCTGAATAACGTCCCTTTTGAGCCGGTGGAGCCCTCCCTCGGCTGTATCTCCCGGGATACCGGCGTTCACTATGTGGATATCCGCGTCAGGATACTGTTCGGAGAGCATCTGGTAAAAATAATCAATATATCCACTGGAAACCATCCATCCCTGGGTGAAAGAGTCTCCAAGGGCTGCGATGGTGACTGCCTGTCCCTGTCGAAGTCTTTCTATGGTGTTGTATGGTTTTCTCTGATGATCGTTCACTGGTATACCTGCCTTCACTGAAAATTACTGGATACTACAGGATGGCAAATGTCAAATACTCTTTCCGGGAAAGTAATTGACAAACGCGGCATGAGGGCATTAGTATTTGCATTTCGCAAATAAAAGACCAGGACAATACTTATGGAACCAGTCTATCCCCCTCCATGGCAGCTTTTTGGTGACGGGTATATTCTCCTCTATAATTTTTCACATAAATTCATCTGCGAGGAATGTTTTTGCCCCGAAACCCTCTCCGATAACCTTTTCAAGGGGCTGGGATGCGTGATGATGGTTAATTATGTACGGTCAACAGCGGGTCCGTACAGGGAATTGCTGTTCATCCCTGGAAAATTCAATTATGACAACGAGAAGCTGTACAGTATTACGAAAATTTTCGTATCCACCATGGCCAGTGTGGAAAACGGGAGACGCAACTGGGGTATTCCCAAGGAGCTTGCAGAATTCGCATCCGTTCAGCTTGACAGGCACCGGGAACGTATTGTTGTCCACCGGGAAGGTGAACTTGTGCTTGAGACGGTGCTGAAAACCAGGGGTTTTCCTTTCCCGGTACGAACACGGTATTATCCATTCCCCCTTGTACAGGAATATGAGAATAAAGCTTTTTTTACCGAGTTCAGCGGAGAGGGCAAAGGGCGCCTTGCGGTTGTTGAGGACATGCATGTCAACCCGAAACATTTCCCCGATATCGCGTCGGTAAAACCACTTGCAGTTGTGCACGTGGAAAACTTTTCCATCAGTTTCCCGGTGCCGCAAATAAAAATTGAGGAGTAAAGCCATGAAGCTTTATAAAAAAAGGATCTTGATTACAGGTGCCTCAACTGGAATTGGCAGGGCCCTTATTGAAGAACTGCAAAAATATGACGCGAAGATTGTGGTTGGAGATCTTAACCCGGAGTTGATCGAAAAAGTTCCCGGACGGGTTATGCCCATGAAATGCGATGTCTCCCAACCTGAAAACATTGACCTGCTTTTTTCCTTCGCCATGAATGAAATGGAAGGTATAGATATTTGTATTGCCAATGCGGGATTCGCATATTACGAGCTCATCGAAAATGAAGACTGGAAGCATATTGAAGACATTTACAGGGTAAACGTGTTCGCACCATTTTACTGTATAGAAAAAATGCAGACATTGAATGCAGGACGTGAATACTGCGTTGCGGTCACCGCTTCGGCCATGGCAAAGCTTGCACTGCCGGGATACGCCCTGTATTCGTCTACCAAGGCTGCAATTGATTCTTTTGCCCATGCCTACAGGTTCGAACGGGATCCAAATGCGCTTGTTTCCATCGTTTACCCCATAGCCACTAAGACAGAGTTCTTCAAAACCGCAGGGGAAAATACGCCAGTGCCTTTTCCGTCACAGACAGCGGAGCACGTGGCGAGAAGTATTATACGCGGGATCAGGAAGAACAAAAAATCCATATATCCTTCAAAGCTGTTTTATACCCTTATGATATTGAACAGGCTGTTCCCTTTCATCCTGTATTTATATGCAAAGGTGGAGCAGAAAAAAATGAACAGGTACCTGAAGAAGCAGGATTAGGGAATAACCGAAATATCATGACTACCAGCGCTGACATCTCTTTCGTGAAGGCATTCCTGTTTGACCTTGATGGAACATTACTGAACACTCTTCAGGACCTGGCAGATTCCATGAACGAAGTACTTTCTGAAAAAGGGCTGCCTGTCCACCCGGTGCATGAATACCGATACTTTGTGGGAGATGGGATGAGAGAACTTGCGCGAAGGGTATATCCCGGCGACCCACACGAAAAACTGGTTGATGATCTTGTGGAAGAGATGCGTGTAGAATACGGGAAAAGATGCTATGACACCACCGGCCCCTATGCGGGGGTAAATGAAATGCTGGAGTTTCTTTCTGAAGCTGGTGTGCCCATGGCGGTCTTTTCCAATAAACCGCATGAATTTACCATGGAGATGGTGGCATATTATTTCAAGGAAATACCATTCAGGGCGGTCATTGGCGTAAATGAATCCGTGCCCCGCAAACCGGACCCCGCAGGTGCACTTATGATATCAAAAAAGATTGGAATTGAGCCGGGAAAGTTCATCTACCTTGGTGATACCGCAACAGATATGCGCACCGCCATATCTGCCGGTATGTACCCGGCAGGAGCGGCATGGGGATTCAGGGATGCGCAGGAACTGCGACAAAATGGTGCGGTGATCATTATGGAAACACCCCGTGAACTTACCAGTGTTATTAAAAATACCTTCAATACAAAATAGGCATCTTAACAAAAATGTATTGCAATTTTAAGCTTTACCTGCAAAAGATATGTATTAGAGATCAATTTTTTGTATAGGAACATGTAAGGATTGTTGGTGACTGGAAAGATACCGGAAAACAATGGGCTTGTACTCTCATTGCTGGATCACCTGAATGAGGCCGTGGCCATTTGTTCACGGAAGGGATACCTAATATACCACAACAGTAAAATGATGGATTACCTGGGCGAACGTCCGGTGAGCGACCCCACCCTGGAAAAGCTGATCCAATCACTGGGTATGGAAAAAGAACTGGGAAATTTGCTGCTTGGATGCATCGATTCAACCGAGCAGAAACTGCCTTTTTCTACTACCGTGCTGCTGTCAGATGAAAACGGTTTTAAGAGCTGGTGTGATATTATCATTGAAGAACTGGACGACGAGCACCGTATGCTTTCAATACGTGATGTATCTGACAAGAAGCTGGCAAAGGAGCTTTTGCGGTTCAGGGTAGGATTTGAGAAACTTGTGACACATATATCCACGTATTTCATAAACATGGATTACAACGAAATAGACAGCGGTATCATTGACGCACTGGAAAGGATAGCCGTGTTTTCAGAGGCAGACAGGAGCTGGGTATACTTTTTTAATCATTCCGGGGATACCATAGAAACTGCGTATGAATGGTGTGCGGAAGGAGTACCCTCCATAAAAAAACATATGAAAGGTTTAGTTGGTGAACAGGTGCCTTTCTTGTCGGAAAAGATCAGGGCAAAAGAAACGGTTTTTTGTAATTCTATTGATGAACTGATTTCCACGGAGGATGAAAAGTTTGTTAAAGACCTGCCCATCAAGTCATTCATCGTGGTGCCTGTGGTAAGCAGCGGTCATGTGCGCGGTATTATTGGTCTCAGCACGGTTTACACGGAGAAAAACTGGCACGGGGATATTGTGACATTGCTGAAAATGGTAGGTGAGATTTTTGCCAACGCCAGGGAAAGGAAAATATCCGACGAGGACCTTAAAAAAACCCTGATACAATTACGGCAGGCAATGGGGGGCATCATCCAGGCCATGGCCTTGACGGTGGAATCACGTGATCCCTATACTGCAGGTCATCAGCGCAGGGTAGCAGATCTTGCAAGGGCGATAGCCGGCAAGTTGGGGCTTGGTGTTGACGAGATAGAGGCAATACGGCTTGGAGGAATAATTCATGACCTGGGTAAAATTTCTGTCCCGGCTGAGATACTCAGCAAGCCGGGCAGGATAAGCCAGCTTGAATTTGATCTCATAAAAAGCCACCCCCTTACCGCTTTTGATATCATAAAGACAATAGAATTTCCATGGCCCCTGGCGCATATTGTGCTGCAGCATCATGAACGGTTCGATGGCTCAGGGTATCCCTATGGGCTTTCAGGTGAAGAGATAAACAGGCATGCCAGGATACTGGCAGTGGCGGATGTTGTTGAAGCCATGGCCTCTCATCGTCCATACAGGCCAGCGCTTGGAATGGCAACCGCCATGGAGGAGATCACCAAAAACAGGGGAATATTGTATGACCCCGAGGTGGTTGATGCATGTCTTATTGTCGTTGAAACAGAAGAATATACCTTCAATTAGCCTGTTCGCATAAAAAAAATGGTAATAAAAAAACTATAAGGCTATATATATTTTGGCTCCTTGTAGGAGTGCATGTCATGAACCCCGCCTTCTATCTGTGCTGACATTGATCGCATCTCAAATCGCAGTTCATTGGAGTGTAGCTTCTGGTGCAGAAGCGATACGCTACTGGTTCCTATGTCCTGAAAAGAATGTTTTAATCCCTGAAAAATGTATGGTAGATAGTCAAGCAGTGACCCCTTGTCTACAACGGCACCCGAAACACCCTGGGCTACCTTGATCTTGGATTCCTCGGCGAAATATCTCTTTGAGCCGCCTTTTTCCATTGCCTCAATTGATGCCATGCCACGGTATCTTTTCAGGCGGATACCGTTTTCATAAAAGTATTCACCCGGGGCTTCCTCGGTACCGGCAAGCATGGATCCCATCATAACGGCAGAAGCGCCAATGGAAAGGGCCTTTGCAATATGACCGATATTGGCAACACCACCGTCTGCCACAACGGGAATATCGTGCTTTCGTGCGTAGCGGGCACAGCGGTATACAGCCGTTGCCTGTGCGCGGCCAACTGCCATGGTGGTTTGCGTAGTACATATTGATCCTGGCCCCATGCCGATCCTGAGCGAATCAGCACCCGCCTTGATGAGATTTTCACACTGTTCTTCTGAAACAACGTTGCCAGCCATTACATCAATTTCGGGATAGGACTTTTTAATATACTTGATCATTTCGATCTGGTAAATGGAATTTCCCTGGGCCGAGTCGATGACAACAAGGTTTACACCTGCCTTTGCCAGTTCATGCAGCCGTTCCCTTGATTCGTCCTTGGTAGAGATGGCAGCGCCAACCATTAGCTGTTTTCGTGCGTCTTTTGAGGCACATGGGTATTCCCTGTTGGTGAGCAGGTCGTTCCGGCTCATAAGAGATACAAGGTGCCCGTTTTCGTTTATGATCGGCAGTTTTCCTTTCTTCGAATTTTTTAATATATCATTTGCTTCGAAAAGTGTAACACCCTCGTGGGCCGTGAGAAGGTCGGTTGTCATAACCTCCCGTATCTGTTTGGACCTGTCATGCTCAAAATCAATGTCCCGGTTGGTAACGATACCGATCAGCTTTGAATAGAGATTCCCATCCTCGGTAATTGGAATACCAGAAAAACCATACTCATCTTTTATCCTGTCTATGTCCTGTATGGTATGCTGGGGTGAAAGAACAACAGGGTCCATGATGAAACCATTCTCATAACGTTTTACCTTTCGAACCTCGTCCACCTGTTCGTCGATGGAGTTGTTATAATGGATAATTCCGATACCACCAAGAAGCGAAAGAGTAATGGCCATCCTTGATTCTGTTACCGTGTCCATGGGACTTGAAATAACGGGCCGTTTGACAATTATATTACGGGATACCCGTGACTCAAGATCAACCTCTTCTGGATTGAAGTCAATAAACCCCGGTAAAATTATGAAATCGTTGTACGCGATACCATGTACTGTATCGAAGAGTTCCTGTGCGCTGAATCCGTCTTTTTTTGTCATTGTTTGCTCCTGTTGATAGAATAATAGCAATTGGGGAGTGCATCTTTGTCAAGCAATTACAAGATTGTCTCACGATTTTATATAAATGTAGCTGTTTATTGGCATCTTTCAACAAGAATTTTCATTAATATGAGCTGAGAAATTCATAATGGCACAGGTAATTTTACTTGCCATGTACATATTGAAAATGTCAATATAGATGAAGTGTTATTCAACAGGGAATGCGTATTTGAGCAGGAGGGGCAACATGAAAACCTGTAAGCGATGTGGCCAGTGCTGCCAGGATGTAAGGCTTGCAGAGCCTCCTGATCTCCTTGAAAAGGCATACCGTTACTGGCGAAAATCCAAAGAGATCGATCCTTCTTTTTCAGAGATATACCTGATCTATCCAATGCTTGTATTCAAGTACGAGGACCAGTCAGAGGATCTTCCATACCATTATTCGTGTAAACATTTCTTAATGGATATTGATGGCAAACCGGGGTGTTCAATTTATGAAATACGTCCGCGAATGTGCAGGGATTTTCCCTATTACGATGAGGTGGAACACCTGAACAGGGATGAACCCCTGAGTCCATACAGTGGTTGTGGCTATAACGAGGGTTAGATGATGGAAGTGGTGATAACTGGAGCCGCCTTTTTCGGCAGCATGCTGTCATTCCTTATCGCGATGGGTCAGTTGGTGGTTACCTACAGGAGACTGGAGAATATTAACCTGGCCTTCCTTTTTACCTGTGTGGGGATCGTTCTTGTGCAGTACGGTTTTATGCTGAATAATACTGTTTCTCAAGTACCCGGGCTTGTATCGTTTCACCTGACCATTCTTTACCTCCTTGGACCGTTATTGTATTATGCCTATTACCTGGTTATGCGATTCGAGGATGTTCTGCCCCTTTCCAAGCTACTGTACATGATGCCGGCTGTTTTTGCGCTGATTCTGGATCTATGGTTCTTAGGCAAACCTGTATTGTACCGCGAAATGATCATAGGTGAAATGTTCAGAAACGATGTTTCAGATATGGTGATGATCATTCGTGTTCTGATACTGGGGGCAGCTGTGCAGGCTGCATTGTACCTGGGGTTACTCTTAAAGAATATACTCATCTTCTGGAGATTCAGGGATTATTCTGCCATAACCACCATAACGCTGATTTATATTGTAATATCAACGGTATCTCTTTTGCTCATAGCTGCAGCATTCATGTTCGGCTCGTTGGTCGTGTTACAGGTAAGCGTGGTATTCATTACCCTGCTTTTGATGGGTACGTACCTTGTGGGTCAGAGACACCCTGAATTTCTCCAGGTGCTTATCAAGGAGGCCAGGAAAAAGAGGTATGAAAGATCACTTTTAAATGGCTATGCCACTGATGAGTTGTGCTCACGTTTGCAGCACCTGATGGATGCCGAAAAGGTGTACGCCTGCGAAGATATAACATTGAAACAGCTTGCAGAGGAACTGGAACTTACCTCGCATCAATTGTCACAGCTGCTAAATGAAAATTTGAACATGAACTTTAATACCTTCGTCAACCAGTTCAGGATCCGTGATGCGAAACGCATGCTGGTTGAAGAACCGCAAAGATCCGTGTTGTCAATTGCTTACGCGGTAGGGTTCAATTCCAAGTCTTCCTTTTACGATGCGTTCTCTCGATTCACCGGAAAAACGCCACAAAAGTACAGAAGGGACAATCTAACCGGTAGGTAATTATAAATCTGGTCGAAGAGTGCCTGTGCGCGTGGTAAAAAATATATATAATGACATTGTGCAAAAACCATGTAGTTATTTAAAGACACCTTTTTTTGTGTATTAATTGAAAAATGGGGCACAATATATATATACGTATTAAAGGTTTTAATCATTAACGCTGCTGTTGCATGGTTTTGCTGTAAGAACTTCCTGGAGGATACCATATGGGAATTCTTTTTTACGCATTGATCAGCCTGATCTCTTACCTGGTATTGACTGCCGGTTCAGGGGATGTTTTTATGCTTTGGTCCATCGAAGAACTGGTTGCAGGTGTGGTAATCAGCATGTTCCTGGGGTTTGTCTGTCACAACATAATTCCCAGACCCGTGAACGTCCAGGCATTTAATCCTCTCAGGTGGATCCTGGTCCTTCTGTATGTTGTCGGGCCATTCTTTATGATGCTGATTGTTGCGAATGTTGAAGTAATTTACAGGGTACTTTCCGGAAAGATCAATCCTGCCATCGTGAAAGTTGAAACCGGGCTGAAAAGTGAAACCGGTGCCTATATACTTTCTAACTCCATCACCCTTTCTCCAGGTACGCTCACCATAGAGTTGGAGCCTGATACACACGTATTATACATTCACTGCCTTAACTGGAAAAAGGAAAAAGGTGAAAAGGCGGAGCCCGGGGACGTATCAGGTATATTGCATTTTTTCATTAAGAAGATTTTCGGGTAAAAGGGGAGATATTTCATGGAAACCATGCTTATAGTATCGGTACTTCTGTTAAGCATATACATACTACTGATCGTGATTCGAATTGCCTTCAGTCATAATGTACCGGAAAGGATCGTTGCCCTTGACACCATCAACACCATGATCATAACCATGATGGTTGTACTTGGAGCGGTAGAGCGGAAGGCTCTTTATATCGATATTGGCATTGTATATGGTATTATTTCATTTATTGGCACGCTTTATATTGCCAGATACCTGATTGATGTGGGGAAATAATGGATACAGCTATTTATATTCTGCTTGGAATAGGATTGTTCGTGAACGCCATGAGTATCGTGGGAATTCTGCGATTTCCTGATATGTATACCAGGCTGCATGCTGCAACCAAGACAACAACCTTTGGCAGTATTTTCATGGTGATCGCGGTGATCCTTCACAGCATAATACTGTCAGATGCTGCCAGTACCGTTATTATAATACACTCTGCCGTAGCCCTCCTGGTTGTCATTTTCACCAACCCCATCAGTGCGCATGCCATAGCCCGCGCGGCCCTGATTGAAGGCATAAAGCCTGCTGGCGCACAGATCAACGAGTTTGACGAGAAAAAGAAGAGGGAGGCAAAAGGATGATCTCATCGGTAATATTTATCATGTTGTCAATAGTTATGATTGTTACAGCCGTTCTCAGCCTTTACTTTCGCGACCTCCTTGCAAGCGTGGTGAGTTTCTCGGTTATGTCGCTGGTGTTGACGGTAATGTTCTTTCACCTTGACGCTCCCGATGTTGCAATCGCCGAGGCTGGAATCGGTGCTGCGCTGACAGTGTGTGTGTTTGTGATCGCAATAAAGATGACCAGGAGAAGAGAAGAATGAGACTGGCAAGTTTTTTATCACTGGTATTGATAGCCGGGTTCCTGTTTGTGGGCATACTCAGGCTGCACCCGGTTGGTGAGCCGCTGGGTAATCCCCGTGTTTTTGAAGACAGGAGCAGCCAAATTACAGACATCAAGAATGTTGATACCATGGATGATTATTACCTCAGGAACGGGCAGACCGAAACAGGCTCCAACAACCTTGTTGCAAGTGTTGTCTTTGATTACCGCAGCTTTGATACGCTTGGTGAAGCGACCGTGCTTTTTATCGTTGTTTCAAGCATATCCATGCTTCTGTTTACCCTCGTTAAGCGAAGGGGTACAGAAACAAGCGGTGTTAGCCGGATGAGAGAATTCCCGGATGGTGTGTCACGCGTTATCACCTTCAGTTCTTTTCTTCTGTATATCTTGATTGTTACATTTGGTATATACCTGGTTGTGCATGGTCACATTTCTCCTGGAGGGGGATTCCAGGGTGGTGCTGTCATGGCTTCGGCCACTGCGCTGCTCTTAATAAGCTCACTTATAACCAGGAACGTGCAGAAAACCAAAAAGGTATTCTCATTTTTTGAGTCATTCGGGCTTACACTGTTTATCGGCATCGGTTTTGCAGGGATCGGGGTATCTTTTCTTTTCAATTTCCTGGCAAATGTTGACCCCACATTTTTTGGTAGAACGATCGGGTTTGGCCCAAACCCTGGCTATCTCGTGTCCGGCGGCACCCTGCCCCTGTTGTCCCTGGCAATTGGTATGGAGGTGTTTTTCGGCCTGAGTATCATACTGGTTACCATGTATCACGCTGCAAAAGACGAAAAGGCTGGAGAATGAACTATGTCGGATTTCTTTCTATACGTGACGGTTGTGCTGCTGATCTTTTTCGGACTGGTGGCCATTCTCTACAAGAGAAACCTTATCAAGTTAGTTATTGCCCTGAACGTTATACAGGCAGGGGTAAACCTGCTTTTCATAACCCTTGCCTACAGGCCTGATGGGACTGCACCGATTTTTACCCTTGCCCCGGCGGTAGAGGAATTGAAGATGGTACTGCCAACGCCACAGGCACTCATCCTGACCAATATTGTTATAGGGTTTGGAACCACCGCCCTTATGCTGACACTGGCCATCCTGACCTATCAGAATAATCGTACACTGGATATACGCAAGTTAAGAGGTGTAGAGAACAATGACTGATCATATCCCGGTATTAATAATAGCCCTGCCGCTTCTAACCGCTTTTATGCTGCCTATTGCGGGCATGATAAGTACACGCCTTCGAAATATACTGGTATTTCTGGTCATCGTGGCGGTTAACCTGATGCTTCTTTCTCTTGTGCAGCGGGTTTCCATGGGGGGAGAGGTGCTCCATTACGTTGTTGGCGCGGCGAACCCCCAGCAGGTAATAATGGAGGGGCTTGATTTTCCAATACGGATTGTCCTGAAAATAGACGGGTTTTCTCTTTTCATGGCACTGATTTCAGGGGTCATTACCCTGGTTGTTTTCCTGTTCTCATGGAGTTATATACAGGAAGGGGAGCGCAAAAATTATTACCTGCTGCTGATGCTGCTGATCCTTGTGGGAATGCTGGGTATCGAGTTTACCAATGACCTTTTTAATCTTTTTGTTTTCCTGGAAGTTTTATCAATTTCGTCCGCGGCCCTGGTGGCTTATCGAACCGAGCGCAAGCATCCGCCGTATGCAGGATTCAAGTACATGCTGGTCAGTGCCATAGCTACAAGTTTCCTGCTGATGGGTATCGCCCTCTGCTATGCCCAGTACGGCTCGTTTAACATGGATTACATCCATGGCATGATGCAATACAGCATGCTGGATAAGATGGCAATGGTCTTCATGCTGGTTCCACTTGCCATGAAGGCCGGGGCCATACCAATGCACATGTGGGTACCCGATACCTATTCGGAGGCACCGGCACCAATCAGTGCCATGTTGAAAACTGCCAGCATGGCAAGCCTGTATGCTCTATTCAGGCTGTCTTTGTCCCTGTTCGGTAACCCCCTTGAAGGCCCCGGGATGAACTATCATACACTTGGGTGGTTTGTCATCGTCCTCGGGGTGTTGTCAATGTTCATAGGGGTAACCATGGCACTTGTGCAGCACGACGTGAAGCGCCTGATGGCATTTCACGCGGTGTCCCAGACAGGATACATGCTGCTTGGTGTTGGCGTGGGTATCGCGGTACATGCAAACGCCGACGATGGCAGTGCCTTCAACCTTTTTGGAAAGGTGGCCATGATGGGCGGGATCTTTCACATGATGAACCATGCCTTTTACAAGGGACTACTGTTCCTTACCTCGGGAGTGATGGTACGGAGGTTCGGGACCCGTGGGTATCGCGGTACATGCAAACGCCGACGATGGCAGTGCCTTCAACCTTTTTGGAAAGGTGGCCATGATGGGCGGGATCTTTCACATGATGAACCATGCCTTTTACAAGGGACTACTGTTCCTTACCTCGGGAGTGATGGTACGGAGGTTCGGGACCCGTGACCTGAACAGGATGATGGGGATGGCCCACCGGGATACGTTTACGACGATTGCATTTATCATCGGGGCCCTGGCCATTGCGGGTATTCCTCCTTTCAATGGGTTTTCATCGAAAATACTTCTTTATGAATCCGTGTATCGTTTCAGCCCCGTATTGTCAATTATCGCCATTTTTGTTTCGGTGCTGACACTGGCCTCATTCGTAAAAGTGTTTTACAGCGCCTTCCTGGGGCCCGAGAGAAAGGACATGATCGTTGATGAAACCCCGGTTTCACCCGGTATGACGCTGGGGATGGGAATACTGTGCGTGCTGGTAGTTGGGTTCGGGCTGTTCCCGGACCTGGTTGTGGGGATTATCGTAGAACCGGCTGTCAATAGCCTGGTAACAATACTGTGACAGGGGTGATGTGCTAAAATGTTTACAGTGGAAAAGATATTTACTCAAAACACCGGGATAATCTGGTATCCCCTCCTGCTGATAGCAATATTCCTGCTGCTTGTGTTTATTCTGTGGGTATGGGGTCGGTATTATTTCAGGAATGATTACAATGAAAAAACAGCACAGGTAAAACCCTTTAACTCGGGAAACCTTGAGGAAATAGATTACTCAATCAGGTCGGGGAACCTTTACTGGGGCTTCAAGAAGGCACTTGACGGTTTTTATAACTGTATGGAATCACTGCATACCGGCGACCTGAATGATTACATGGTCTGGCTGTTCCTTTCCATCGGTGTAGTGCTTCTCCTGGTCAGTGGAGGATTATTATGAAAAAGAAACTGCTGAATACCTCGTTTAAACGGTCGTTGTGGGCATTCCACATGAACACCGGTTCCTGTAACGCCTGTGATATCGAGATACTGGCAACCCTGATGCCACGATATGATGCTGAACGATTTGGCATCAAGCTGGTGGGTACCCCCCGGCACGCTGACGTGCTGCTGGTAACCGGTACGGTAACCGAGAAGATAAAGGACCGTGTACTGCGTGTGTATGAACAGGTGCCCGATCCGAAGCTGGTAATAGTAATTGGCGGATGCGGTTCCACCAAAGGTGTATACCAGGAGTCCTATGCCATGACGGGACCAATAGATAATTATATTCCCGTTGACGTGTACATCCCCGGCTGTCCACCCAGGCCTGAGGCCATACTGTACGGGGTTGCCAGGGCATGGGAAAAGCTTGAATTATTGATGAAAAAAGGAAAGAAGAATGCATCCTGATGATATAGTAGCAAGGTTCAGCAGTGAACTGAAAGGGCATTTTACCGCCTCAAGAATACAGGAAACACCCGAGGGCAGGGATGGTTTAAATAAAAGGACCAGGCTGTGGCTCAACGTGGACCGTGACGTATTTCACCGGGCTGTGGCTCTCTTGAAAGAATTCGGTCCACCCCATATTTGTACTCCAATGGCATCAAAAGAATACGATCAAACAATGGAGCTCATTTATCCGTTCACGTTGAACTATGCCGCGGAACGATACGGTGAACTGGTTGTGATAATCGTGGTAGATATACCCAGGGATGACATGCGCATCAGGAGTGTCAGCGACCTGGTACCGGGTATACTGTACATGGAACGTGAAACAATGGAAATGCTTGGCGTCATTATTGAAGATATCCCTGATCCAAGGCGCCTTTTTACTACTGACGGCCTGGGTGATTCTTTTCCCATGCGGGACTGACGGGAACTTTTGCACTAATAACTGTATGGAGATGTTGTAACCATGGAAAAATCAATAACCTATCCTTTACAGATAGGGCCTACACATCCGGCATTCAAGGAACCAGTACGATTCTCTTTCAGGATGGACGGGGAGCGAGTATCGGATGTTGATATAGACCTGGGGTATACCCACAGGGCCATCGAGGTAATTTCGAAAGAACGTAATTTCATCCAGACCATTTATCTGCTGGAACGGATATGTGGTATCTGCTCTGTGTCACATCCCCTGGCGTATTGCCTGGCAGTGGAGGAGGTGGCAGGGATGGAGGTCCCTCCCCGTGCAAAGTATATACGTACGATAGTGGGTGAGCTCGAACGCCTTCATTCGCACCTGTTGTGGGCAGGGGTTGCCGCCCACGAGATCGGGTTTGACACCCTCTTCCTCTATACATGGAATATCCGCGAGAAGGTGCTTGACTGTCTGGAACAGTTCACCGGTAACAGGGTTAATTACGCGCTGCTTACTATTGGTGGAGTACGCCGGGATATTACGGAAGAGGTTTTCCCCGTAATCGAGGAGACGCTGGAATACTATACCGAACTGTTTCAGCGTGCATCAGAGATACTGCTTGATGACCAGAGCATACGTTTCAGATGTGAAGGGACGGGTATACTCACATATGAACAGGCTGTCGCGTTATGTGCGGTGGGACCCAACGCACGTGCCTCGGGACTGGCGAAGGATGTCAGGGTGGATTACCCGATACTGGCGTACCCGGACATGGACTGGCTTAAGCCGGTAACCCCCAGGGACATTGGAAAGGAACCGGTTGGTGACGTGTATGACCGCATGGTGGTCAGGGTGATGGAGATCAGGCAGTCGGTGGATATTATACGATACTGCCTGGATAACCTGCCTGACGGCCCAATCGCGCTGGAAAAAGGTGCCATTAAGATTATAAACAAGCTTAAGAAAGTGCAGGGAGAAGGTATAGGCCGTTACGAGGCCCCCAGGGGAGAGGTGGCCCATTACGATATTCTTGATCTGAACGAGTGCCCGGTGCAGATGAAGGTAAAGGCACCAACGTATTCCAATGCCTTCACATGGGTACCCATGCTGCAGGGGACGGAAATAGCGGATATCCCCATCGTTATCGCATCAATTGACCCCTGTGTAGCCTGTGCTGACCGCATGACCATACTCAGGAATGACGGTTCAGTGGAAGCATTGAACGCAGAGTATTTACACAACCTGAGCGTTAAAAAGATGAAGGAGGTTAGGTCCCGATGCAGTGGTTGATATATATATTTGTCATACCTGTAACGGTGCTTATTGCGGGCGGGATAATCGGACTGTACGCGAAGGGGATAGACCGCAAGTTGGCCGCCTATTACCAGTCCCGTATCGGCCCGCCGGTACGACAGCCGTTTTATGATATCAGCAAGCTGATGCAAAAGCAGACCATAATACCTGAAAATGCGGTTGGGTGGATATTCAGGGGAGCGCCTTACATGGCACTTGCTTCCAGTGTTATTTTGCTTGTATACGTGCTTGTCCCGTACTTCGCGTGGATCGGTGGTGCCGATTTCTTTTTCAGCAACAGTGGTGATATTATCCTGGTGCTGTACCTTTTGATGATCCCATCAATAGCACTGGTTGCCGGAGGGTTCGCATCGGGCTCACCATATGCAACTGTTGGGGCACAGCGTGAAATGGTTATACTCATGTGTGTAGAACTGCCTCTGGCGGTAATCGCGGTTACGTTCGCCTGGCGTTTGTCTAACGTTGCACCCGCTTTACCGCCGTTTTCTCTTGTTACCATGACAAGTCATCCGTTATGGACGGGCATGGGGCCCTTCGGCATACTGGGAGGAATGCTGCTGGCACTGTCAATGGCGGTGGTGATACCGGCCGAACTCGCAAAGATACCCTTTGACCAGGCGGAAGCGGAGACCGAGATAGCCGAGGGGCTTCTTGCAGAATATTCCGGTAAATACCTGGCCTTTTACCAGGTAGCTGATGGTGTAAAGTCGCTCGCGGTAATTTCTCTGGCGGTGATATTGTTTTTTCCCCACGGATTTACGCAGATGACGGGTTACGTGGTGCAGCCGGGCGGGATGGATATTACCCTCCTGGTTGATACGGGCCTATTCATGGCGAAGGTGTTTGCTGTCTATTTCGTCTCGGTTACAACCGTACGAATAGCCATGGCGAGGTTCAAAATTTCACAGGTTGCAAAACTGTTTTTGATCACCATAACCGTTATGTGTTTGGCCGGTTACGTGTTGATCACGCTTGATCCGGTTATTGCAACACTTTGATTCACGAGGAGCGCAACAATGCTTGGTGCAGTATATAAAGTAATTGAACAGTTTTTTTCAAACAAATCAACCAATCTTTTCCCGGTAAAATATATTCCCGAATCAACCGGGGATATGCTTCAAGATGGCGGGATCAACCCACCGGTACCTCTACCGGAAGGCATAAGGGGCCGGCTTGCGTATGATTATGATACCTGTATAGGGTGTGCCATGTGTGAAAAAGTGTGCCCTGCCAGGGCCATTGAGCTTTATCCCGTAAAGGCGGGTGAAAAGAAATCAAAGCGTATAGTAATATTTCTTTCACGGTGTACCTATTGTGGCGAATGTGTTGATATCTGTCCCAAGAACTGTATAACCATGGAAAAATTCGTGTTCATGGCCGGTTACGATAAATACGGGGATGAAATGATTATCGGATCTGCTGAACGGGTGAAGAACGAGATTGAAGATTAAGGCTGAAAGCTGTGTTCAGAAAAAAGAAAATTCGAGTTACCATAAAGCTATACAGCGGATTACATAAGGATGCCGGGTTGAAAGAGTATGATCCTTACAGTGGCATTGTGCAGGAAGTGAATTCCGGCACCAGGGTACGGAAAATTGTAAAGGAACTCGGCATCCCGCATCCATATTCACTGGCGTATTTTATAAACGGTGAACGTGTTGGTCTCTGGAAAAAGATGCATGATGGTGATGAGCTTTCCTGTTTCAGACCATCTGGCGGTGGTTGAGCTTCATAAAAGGTAATCATCCAGCCTGTGAGAAAGAGACCGGAATATATTGGTGCGCGCGTTCTTGTAAAGCCTGTCACAATGCTTCAACATTTCCTTCACATCCGATCTTTTCGTGTCTTTTTTATACGGGCACTTGTTCTCGTACCCATTGAAATCTTTAAGGTTCCTGTACCAGATCACTTCCTTCTCGGAAAGATAGGCCAGGGGCCGTATTATTTCCAATTCCCCATCGAATAATTCAAGACGTGGTGGCATGGTTGACATGTTCCCATGGTATACCATGTTCATAATAAATGTTTCCAGTATGTCGTCACGATGATGCCCAAAAGCGATCTTTTTGCATCCAAGATCCCGGGCCAGAGTAAAAAGGGTTTTCCTTCTATGCCATGAACAAATAAAACAGGGTGTTTTGCTGGTATCGGAAAAATCCAGTGTAACCCGGCATACATGAAAATCTATGTTATAGGATTCGCAAAATCTTCCATAGTCTTCAACCTCGTCTCCACTGGTAAAATTGGTAACATGTACGTATGCAGTATGAATGGTATAGTTCACGGGCATATGAATGCGTCGTTGTGCAAGGGCGTCAAGCAGGACCATGGAGTCCTTCCCCCCTGAAAAAGCGACCAGCACCGAATCGTCTGCCTTGATCATGGAGTAATCGTTTATTGCGCTGCCAACTTTTCTGCGAAGGCGCCCAAGGTACTTTTTTTCTTTATTATTTTTCATCAAAAACGTTTAAAACCTCAATTAAATATATCAAGTATATCACGAATACGAAAAAACATTAGCATGGATAAGTTATGATATTATCAATTTTTGAAAAAACTGGTTAAAAATGATTGATAAGTCAAATTAAAATTTTTACAATGCTATAAGTAATCAAGAGATACTATTTTTCAGGAAGGTTGCCATGGCGAAGGCTATGATCGTGGATGATTCGAAGTTCATGAGGCGCATTATCAGGGAAACCCTTGAAGAAGGCGGTCATGAGATAGCGGCTGAAGTTGATAATGGTGTTGATGCGATAACCATGTACAACGACATGAAACCGGATTTTGTCACAATGGATATCACCATGTGGGGAAAGGATGGATTAATGGCAATAGAGGAGATATCAGAGAAATTTCCTGACGCGAGAATTGTGGTCATATCCGCACTTAACGAAAAAACGTTACGGCTCAACGAGAAGAATATCAACGCAAGGGCATTCCTTACAAAGCCCTTTGATAAACAAGAACTTCTTGATGTTGTCAACAAGATCATATGACCTCGAACCAGTATATACAGCTGTATCAAATCAATACCGTACCCGGTGAAGCATACCTGTTAAATGGCGGGCAGGTATTTTTTTTTGTATCTGAAAGCGACAAATACATTATAAAAGGGAAGAATGTAATTGTTGGTGCAACAGAGCTCATTTTAAAAGAGAAAGACCCCTCCATCTCCAGGCTGGAAACCGCAATTTCCACAAGGGATGCTTCCATTAAAAAGATTACACAGGAGCGCTTTTTACAGGGCCTTAATGTATTCTCATTTCTTCTAAACGTATCAATGGTTATTGCCAAACAGGTGGTGCTAACCAATAATATCATGAACAATAATGTATCAGGCCTTGATCCCGACCAGGCAAGGGACAAGGATAACTGCATTGCGTATTTTCGCATAGTTTCAAAACTAAGAGATGAATATGATAAACGAAGGCTTCCCTGGTTGAAAGAGCTTGTCTCCAGGTTTGAAACCAGCCTGACCTACAAGAAAGGTGAAGCATTCAGCAGAACTGATGAACCGGTATTGATATCAACTCCGCATGAGCTTTCTGATAACATGATAGAGTACAATACCGGATCATTTATATTCGAAGAAGAAGACATCGGAGATGAGATGTACATTTTGGAATCGGGAACGCTGGATGTGTTGATTCACGGTAAAAAAGTAGCGACGTTACAGGACAAGGGTTCTGTAATCGGGGAAATAGCCATGTTGCTTGGACAGAAACGAACAGCATCACTGCAGGCACGTAACAACGTTGTGGTAACGCGTGTAACAAAAGAGAAACTGAAAAGTACTTCAGGGCAGGAGGGGGTACAGGTATTGAAATCAGTTGCAATTTCTCTTGCAATGAAACACAGTAACAACATTATTCGTATTCACGAGATAAATGAAAGCCTTGCTGAAAAGTATTTTGGCGGGGATGCCGAAGAGAAAGTACCGGGATCTCTTGACCAGTCAAAGAACTACACGGAACTATTATCTCTTAAAAACGCGGTTGAAAAAATTGCCCAGCAGAAGGATGCTGATTACCTTGCTGACATCCTTCGCTGATCAATTCCAATTCAGGGAAACTGCGTTTAAGTAAGCGCGATTTCACCCTTTTTAAGGGATTTCAGCCAGTTCATTTCTGCTTTCAGGTGGTTCTCAAGGTATGAGTATACATGAACCTGGGAATTATCTTCGGGATCCTTCTGTTCTTCAGCGATCTTTTCCATGATAATATCCATTTTTTCCTTGATAAATTCCATCCTGTCCTCAACGAACTGTTCTTTCTGGTCATCACTGAGACTGTTCAGGAACATCAGTACGATATCAATATCAAAATGGATCATGTTATGCTCGAAATACTGCTTGAGCATTTTCTTGTAGTACTTTCTCCCTGCGGGCATGATCTGGTAAATGTAACGTTCGGGATTACCGCCTTCCTTTTCAGTCCCGACTTTTTTGACCCATCCGTTCTCTACGGATTTCTTGATGGCATAATAGATTGAACCGAATTTGATATCTACGTAGTCTTCCAGTCGTTCGACAATCTTTTTCTTGATTTCATAACCGTAGAGGTTTTCTTCCATGAGCAGTCCGAGTATGGTGATTTCAATTTTCATGGTGTACCTCACATCGCCTTTTCATTTTAATAATGATAATAATATAAATTAATATATTAAAGAAATCAATGACATTATGTAATATAATAAAAAAAACATTCATAAAATTTAAATTTTATTATAAAATATTAAACCATGATAGTCAAAATTTAATACTATTGAAAGGGACGCGTGTTGCAGCATTTGAAAGGATAAATAGATGTTGTTATATTTATAGTGACGTAATAGCGTCAATATACCATGGCGAATGAAAAATGCAAGACAATATAAATAAAATATCACGGTTTATGCTTTTTCCACTATTGCTGGTAAGTATAACCATTTTTCCGGGAGCTGGTAGTGGGGATCCCATGTCCTACATGATAATGCCCAAGGCCAGTAACGTGGTTATTTACGGCAGTGGCAGCGACTATTTCGTTGTAAGGAAACAACATTTTCTGAATATGAATATACGGGAAAATATTCAAAAGCTTTCATCGGGTCTCAGGATTGTTACTCCCCAGGTTGATCCTGCAGGGTTCGCCGTTGCAGAGAAAATGGAATCCATACTGCAGCAGGTTAAGCAGCAATCAGTGAACGAAGAAGACATGCGGAATTACATGAAATTCGTAGAATCTGCATTGAAACAGGACTCCGATATACTTATGAGAATGCGTCAGCTGGTTTTGCGTGCATCGGGGGGAATTTTAAATACAGATGATCGGCAACTGGTGCAATCTGAAATTGACATGATGAAAGAGGCGATAAACCATAATGCACGGTTCAGCACGTTTAACACCAAAAAGGTTATTCCCGATCTAACAGCTGATGAACTGGGAGTACAGGATGTGAACGTGGTGAGAACCCCTCACCATGCAATTGATAAAATTGATAATGCCATGCAAAGGATACAGCGTATGCGATCCCGGCTGGGTACGCAGGATAATATTCTTAAGATGCGTATTCAGGGTAAAAAGCTATATTACGTAAACCTGCAGGCTGCGGAAAGCAATATCAGGGATCTTGACATGGCGTCAGAGATAAGAAAAATGATCACGAATAAGACACTTTTAAAAACCCAGTACGGCCTGATCCTCTATAACAAATAAATACCTAATTGAGCAGGTTGATTACGAGGAAAGGTGCTTTAAAGTTGTCTTTATAAGGACTTCAATTGATAAATCCGGTTCTGAAGAAAGTATATCTTCAAGTACCGGTACAATCTTCTTCTCTTCAAAGCCGAGAGATGTTAATGCTTCAACAGCTTCCGATTTTGCAGTAGTTGGAACTGCGGTGCCCGGTGAAAGAGCCTCAAGCTGCTTGATCTTTCTGTTCAACTCAAAAAGCAGTTTTTCTGCCTTGCTTTTCCCGATGCCCGGGATCTTGATAAGCCTGTCAACACGGTTTGCGTGCACGGATTCAATCAGTTCTGGAACAGTAATGCCGGATAGAATGGACAACGCCATTGATGGCCCGATACCGGTAATATGTATAAGGAGAATGAACAACTTGCGTTCTTCGGGGGTGGCAAAGCCAAAAAGTTTTATCAGGTCTTCCCTTACATGAGTATATACATGCAGGGTGATTTCACCAGGTGAAACATGCATTGTCTCATAGGTTGATATGGGGATATGCAGATGATATCCTACGCCCTGCACATCCAGTATCATTTCGGTTGGTCTTAAATCGGTAATTATTCCCCGTAAACTTCCGATCATCGGATATTAGCCTCCACTGCGTAGTATTGCCTTCTGGCGGTCCATGCCAAGTGAATGACAGAGTGCTATGGCAAGTGCATCGGCTGCGTCATCAGGACTGGGAAGTGATTGCAGGTTTAGTATGCGTTTTATCATTGCCTGCATCTGCTCCTTGGGGGCGTGGCCATATCCTGTCAAAGCCTGCTTTACCTGTGTTGGTGTATATTCAGTATATTCGATGGCGTTCATTCGGAGGGTGAGAACTATAACACCAAGGGCCTGTGCAACGTTAATGACTGTCCTGGTATTTTTTGATACGTACAGCTTTTCAAGCCCACACACCGCAGGAGAGTGAGCATGTATAATATCAGTCAGATCCCGGTGAATGTGAAGAAGTCTCTCTTCAAGGGGTTCGGATGCAGCAGTTTCAATTACCCCGTAGCCCCTGACCATCATATCTTTTCCCATGACAGCCCAGCCACATCTGCCAAAACCAGGGTCAATACCAAGGATACTCACTGTCCCTCGCTTAAGTTTGCCATAACCTCGTCCGATATATCGTAGTTTGAATAGACATTCTGTACGTCATCATGATCTTCAAGGAGGTCAATAAGCTTCATGCATTGTCGTGCCTTCTGTTCATCAAGCGGGATGGTAGTCTGCGGCACGAAAGTTATGTCATTATAGGTGACCTGGTACCCGATATCTTTTATGGCTTCCAGCACGTCATTGAAAAATTCCGGCGGCATTGTCACTGTGATATTCCCATCCTCTGTCTTGATGTCCTCTATATCATGTTCAAGCAACTGCTCTATCACGTCATCTTCAGATATATCAGATCCATCGACCATGATGATGCCTTTCCTGTCGAAAAGATATGATACACATCCATTTTCACCAAGGTTACCGTTGTTCTTGGAGAAGATGGTGCGAATTTCGGGCATGGTCCTGTTCTTGTTGTCAGTGAGTACATCAGCCATTATAGCCACGCCACCCGGACCGTACCCCTCGTACCTTGTTTCTTCGTACGTTGAACCCTCGAGCGCGCCGGTTCCTTTTTTTATTGCACGGTCAATGTTATCATTGGGCATGTTGTTCTCACGTGCCTTGTTTACTGCGGTCCTGAGGCGGGAATTTGAGTTCAGGTCGTCCCCACCTTCCCTGGCGGAAACGGTTATTTCTCGAATTAGCTTGGTAAATATCTTGCCCTTTTTGGCATCCTGGGATGCCTTTCTATGCTTGATATTTGCCCACTTGGAATGTCCAGCCATGTAATACCTCTGTTCATTAAATATACGATAACAATTGTAGCGAACGGATGCAATTTTTCAATAGCCCCTGTTAATTTTCAACTGTAATTTTGATATTTTTTCCCGTGCTTTTCGTGGTTGATATGCCATTGCAAGGGCCTGGCGGTACCATTTAAGCGCTTCCTGGAGCTGATTGTCATGCTCATATGCATCAGCAAGGTTCCACCTTACCCTTCCCGGATTCAGCTTGTCCAGTTCATGTTTTTTCCTGCGTAATTCAAGTTCTTTGCGCGCTTTCTCTTCCACCGCGTACTCGTATTCAGTATACGCGCTGTAATCCCTGTTCTTTAAAAGCGAGGACTTCAATGAATTAATTTTTTTATCAAGACTATTCACATCCGATTCAATTTTTTCAATTTCTTGAACCAGTTTTTCCTGGTACTGTATTGCACCTGTATAGTTCTGTATGGCAATTTTAAAGTTAAGCTCACTGAGATGTATGTCTCCTGAATACTCCATTGATTTGCCTCTACGGTACACATCCCCTTCGGGCAGCAGGTTCAATGCTTTCTCAAATGATGCAAGCGCCAGGGGATAATTCCCGGTACGGGCGTAACAGAGAGTGCCCAGGGCAAAGTGTATATTCGCATCATCGGGTTGAATTTCAAGGTATTCCCTGTAATATTTTACCGTGTTCAGGTGCCTTCCGGTCTCAGCGTGAAGGTTGGCAAGTGTTATATATAGAGATGCATCTTCCGGTGGTTTACTCCTTGACTGTACATATCGTTCAAGATGGTAAATTGCTCTTTTCTTTATTCCATGTCTTGCAAGGGATTTGCCAAGTTCAAGGGAGTAGTCATAGTTTTCGGGCTTAAGTTCATAGGCAGTTTCAAGTGCCGCATGGTAGGCTTTCACGTCCCCCCTTTTTTTATATACGCCTGCTATACGATAATAAACCGCATGGTCTTGTTCCGGTTTCAACACGCGATAGCGCAGCGATTGAACAAGGTGGTTCAATGACGTATCAAATTGCTTTATTTCATCAGCACAGATACCAGCGTTGTAATGCAGGGTGAAAAGGTCGGGATTATTCTCGATAAAGAAAGGCTTTGCCTTTCTCTCTACAAAGAGCTTTTCAAGATCAATGCCTCTTTCTGCCTGCTTTACAGAAATGAAATCCGTTGGTATGCGCTTATCTCCAACCCTTTCTCCGTACTTCTCTGTGAGAACCTGTTCAATCTGCTGAAGGGCCTTGGCGTATTCCCCATTCTGCATCAGGTTGGTGTATTCCGGTGTTCCTTCCTGGCCGGAGGCCGTTGCGATGCTGTACTGGAAAAGGAAGGCAGCAAGCACTACCCTGATAAAACGGTACTTTATATTCATATAGGTAATATCGGATATAATTATGGTTTTTTTACTGAATATTGAGCAGTTACATTATCAGAATGCATAGACACGGCCGCCCTGGTCACCTTCTCGGGTTGACTGTGCAGGGCAGGTGCTGTACTGTATTGTTGCAATGACCAGGGAAAGGTATTATCGGCGAATACGTATCTTGCGGACCTGTCGCTTCTTGATCCTGGGTGCTCCTTCAGGATTGTATTTTTCCTGAACGTCCTCTGTTGGATGGTTGATCAGCATGCGTACTACTTCTTCGGACCGGTTAAGTACATCGATCAATACAAGGTTCTCTTCAACAGGGAAATCCTTCAGGAGATACTCTTCCATTTTCATTTCGTCTACGGGTTGCCCCACACCAATACGCACCTTGGCGAAACGATCTGATTTCAAAGCCCGGGTCATGGATAAAATGCCCGGGTGCTGTAACTTGGAATAAATAGTGTCTATCCTGACATCACCAAGCTTCAGCGAAGTATCCTCAAGCACACAGATTATATCCTTCACGTTTATTCTGAGGAATGACGCGATATAGAGTACTGATTCTCCAATGAGGTTGACAAAAGTCTGTGGTTTCAGCAGTACAACTTCTTCGCCGTCAATATTTCCTCTTCCGATGAGAGACTTCTTCTTCTTTACCCGGATGTCGATGTTTTCGTTATTGGCCAGAATATCAACAACCTTAAAGCCAATATTCTGCCGGTTGTTGAAATACTCTTCTCCTGGATTTCCAAAACCTACAATGAGTTTCAAAGAAACATCACCCCTTTTATAAAAATATAAGTCGGGTAAGGCGGTGCTGCAGCCTTACTCGGACTCTTCTGTTCCTGATTCTTCAGCTCCCTCTTCGGCTGCCGTAGCTTCTTCACCTTCTTCAAGCTCTTCTGCTTCTTCCTCTTCTTCAGCAGACGGTATATGCGGTGCCACGCAGGTAACAATTACCTGGTCAGGGCTTGAAAGAAACGTAAGGGATTCCTTTTCCTCAAGGTCGCTTACGTGTATAGAGTCCCCGATCTCAAGATTTGTTACATCAATTTCGATCTTCTCGGGCATTTCCGAGGGAAGAACCTCGATAGCCAGTTCTCTCTCGATTACTTCCACGATACCGCCAACTCTTTCACCTGCTGCAGAGCCAACTATTTCAAGATGTACAGATGTCTGAATGGCCTCGCCCATGGTGATCTTGTAAAAATCCACGTGGAGCAGATCATCGTTTACAGGGTTCTTGTGATAATCCTTTACGAAAGCCTTCATTTTCTTGCCCGGATCATCGGAGAACTCAAGGTCTATCAACACGCTTTCTGTAATGTATCCCTTGAAAACACTGTAAAAGTCGCGTGTTGCTATTTTGATGGGAGTTGCTTCACCGTGCGAATATACAACCGAGGGTATGAACCCGGCCTTTCGTAAACGATGGGCTGCATTTTTACCAAAGTCGGTTCTTGTTGCAACTGGTAATGTGGTGTTTTTCATTATGTCCTCTCTTGCTTCGCTTTATTATACGAAAAATGTATTTAATTGTCAAAATTTTTAATAAACAGTGAACTAACAGATTCACCGTTGTGTATTCGTCTTATTGCCTCGCCGAACAGTGACGCCATTGATAAGATCTTCATGTTCGGTAATACCTTGTCATCTGAAATGTTGATGGTATTAGTAATAATTATTTCCCTGAAACCTGCTTTTTTGAGCTTTTCTGAAGCGGAATCCGAAAGAACTGCATGTGTGGATACGCAATATATGTCCCTTGCTTCTTTTTCGCGAAGTGCATCTGCAGCCTTGGTTATGGAGCCGGCAGTGTCGATCATATCGTCAACAAGAATACAGTCGTGACCCTTAACGTTTATCTCGCCGATAACGTTCATTACCTCGCTTTCGTTGGCTGTTGGACGTCGCTTGTCCACTATGGCAAGTTCCGCATTAATATTCCTGGCAAGGAAACGCGCCCTTTCGGTACCCCCCGTGTCGGGAGAGACCACCGTGGGCTGATGCAGTTCAAGTGAATTCAGGTAATCGATCAGCAATGGTGACGCGAACAGGTTGTCAACGGGAATGTCGAAGAACCCCTGTATCTGGTCTGAGTGAAGCTCCATTGTAAGTATCCTGTTAACACCTACAGACTGCAGGAGATTTGCTACAACCTTGGCAGAGATGGGCACCCTTGGCTCAACTTTCCTGTCCTGCCGTGCATACCCATAGTAAGGAATAACTACGGTGATGCGATGTGCTGAAGCTCTCATTGCGGCATCTATCATGAGGAAAAGCTCCATAAGGTTATCATTTGCCGGATTGCTTGTGGACTGGACAATGAACGTGTCTACGCCCCGAACATTCTCGCCAATTCTTACGGATATTTCGCCATCCTTGAATTTCTTGAGTTCAGTTTCGGACAGCTCAATACCAAGATAATCGGCGATTTCCTGTGCCAGGCGCCTGTTAGAAGATCCGGAAAATAATTTCATTGGAGTATTCATCACCATTTCACCTTTTATTAATGGTACCTTCCAGGCGGTCAAGTTCTTCCCTGGAGTTTATGCCGCTTCCTTCAACGGGATCATCAAGTGTTACCAGCGCTACTTTCTGACCATTTTCTATTATATACTGCAACGCATCGGGTAAATAGTATTCACCCTGCGCGTTGTCTGTATTGATGGTGCCCAGTCCAGTGAACAACTTTGGCGCGTGGAATACGTAGGTGCCGGTGTTGACTTCTTTGATCTGCCTGATCTCGTCAGGCGCATCCTTGTGTTCAACTATACGGTCGAGACAGCCTTCGTCATCCCTTACGATCCTTCCATAACCGCCCGGCTCATCAACGTTCATCGTGAGCACTACGGCTCCTACCGAAGGATCACTGGCAGCTTCTGCCAGGGCCCTGAATGTTTCAGGACGGATCAGTGGTACGTCACCGCAGGCGATGAGCACATTACCTTCATAGTCTTTTAACACAGGTTCGGCCTGCATAACTGCGTGGCCTGTGCCAAGCTGCTCATGCTGCCAGACAAAGTGTACATCTTCACCAACGGACTTTTGCACCTGTTCTCCCTGGTAGCCGATAACAACGATCATATCATGTATGCCAGCTTTGCTGATGCTGTCAATAACATGTGTAATAAGAGGCTTCCCCGAGAGTATATGCAGTACCTTGGGCAGGCTGGATCTCATCCGAACGCCCTTGCCTGCTGCAAGTATTATTGCCTTTTTCGTATCGATGCCGGTTTCTCCAGTTATAATCACTTAAATATTAAATAATATCTGAGGCGCCAGGATTCGAACCTGGGAATGCCGAGACCAAAACCCGGTGCCTTACCACTTGGCTACGCCTCAATAGTATTTTAAGAAAATCATCACCTGTTACGTTTAGTATAGCGCCGCATTGCCTTAGAAACAGAATTGTGTGATGATTGTATCCTTAACGGTACCTGAAAGGAAGTCCCGGGCAGAAAGCGCCTCCGCACGGCTTGTATACATGGCAAAAAGTGCTGAACCGCTGCCCGTCATCCGTGCTGCCAGGGGACTTGTTGATTCCATGAGATGGTGCAGCCTGCGTATTTCCGGATATGCGGAAAATACATGCTCCTCGAAATCATTTTGTAACATGGGACACAATGCCCTGATATCTCCCCTGTTCCACAGGAATTGAAGCCTGTTCCTCAGCTTGTCCGTTCCGGCAGGAACAGTTTTTCCGCGATTCATGGACTGGTAAGCTTTTCCCGTATGTACATGTATACCGGGACAGGCAAGCAGAATATATCCGTCAAAAGATAACGGGGGCAGTGATGTGAGCTTCTCACCGGTTCCCTCTGCGATAGCCGCCCCTCCTTTGAGGCAGAAGGGAACATCCGCTCCAAGGGATGCTGCCATGTCATAGAGCTCATCTTCCCCAAGAAGGCCCAGGTGATCCTGCAATAAGCGCAGTGCGGCGGCCGCGTCAGCGCTTCCGCCGCCAAGGCCTGCCCCTGATGGTATGTTCTTGGTGATGCCGAAGCAGACGGTGCCTGACAAACCTGTCCTTCTCAAATACATGCTGGCAGCACTGTATACCAGGTTTTCCCTGTCCGGAAGGTCGTCAAGTATATCAACATGACTGCCTCCTTCCGCTTCAATTCTAATGAAGCACGAACCATCTCCATGGGGGTTCAGGGTGACTTCCTTCAGTTTTAAAAGATCACAAAATGTTACACACGCCATTATTGATATAATGTTGTGATAATTATCCTCTCGCCGATTTAATACGCTGAGGTGAAGGTTTATTTTGGCGTGTGCGTTGATTTCGCTTAACATCTGATTGCATTTTACCCGATTAAGCGAGCCAAATCTATTATTGGGCCTATTATATGTCAAGAACTAAATTTTTTGTGATGGGTTTCTATTGACAGGTGCTTTCATGCCGAGATTATGATATTTCGCTTGAAATTTAATTCATGATTGTGGAGAATACTGTTTTATAAACGGTTGTCGTTGCGGTTTTCGTATATGCAAAATATAAATAAAAGCGGGGAAAACTCTATTGTTTTATCTTAAAATCACGGTAACCATAATAGCCATTATATATTCCTTGTACGTACTTGGTGTTAACCTGTTCAAGCGTTTCAGGTTCGCGGTTAACAGGGTATACAGCCTGGTGGCATTAGCTACCCTGATAATGCTTGTCAGCCTGTTGCTTCAACTGCTGTTTCCCCGTTCGGAGCAGCTGATCCTGTTCGTGCGGGTCTATTTCGGCATGATCATCTTGATAAACCAGCTTTTTTTCCATTATACCCAGATATTCCCGAGGTGGGAAAAACGTTCTCCCGCCTGGCTAATATTCCTGTCAGTGCTTCCGGGCCTGCCGGTATTTGGTATAACAATTGTTACGGATTACATTGTCTCGGGTGTTTCTTACAAGGATGCCGTGATATTCCAGTACGGTGAATACTTTTATGTGTACATGATCATATTCGGGTTCTATATACTTGGGACCTTCTTTAACCTGCTCTGGAAAACCAGGGTGCTGGAAAATGAGTCATTCCGTTACCAGTTGTTCTACAAGTTCATGGGCAATCATGTTGGTGCACTTCTCATAGTAATATCTTTCCTGGTAATGCCGTATGTATTCAATGATTATCATTATCATTCCATCGGCATACCCCTTGCGGCCATTATTCTCAACGTTATCAACGTATATGCCACTGCGGATGAAAGGATCATTGATTTCAGGGGGTATTACCTGCGTATAGCATCGTGGAGCATAACTATTGCATTTCTCCTTGTGCCCGCGTATTTGATGCTCGAAGCCGCGTCTGTAATATCCGGGCGTTCGGCGCGTTTGCCATCGTTTGCGGTGGCCCTTCCCGTTTTTGCCTATTTCTTCGTGTTTTTCAGGGTAGTGCATCCACGTATTCTCAACTTTTTCAGAAGGGATTACATACGCCTTGAAAGAAGCTTTAACATGCTTATACAGGAATTCTCAGGTTTGTCCGAGGAAACTGAAGAAATGTCATACTGGGATGCGTTCTTCAGGGTTACAATCGACCGGCTATGTGAAACCTTTGATATTGAAAGCGGGGCTCTGTATCTTTACAATGAAGATGCCAGGGCTTATATATTCAGCCATAGTTACGGTGAAGCATCATCCCTGAGAAAAATTGGAGAAGGAGATACATTGCCAGAGCTTTTGGCCGCAAGAAAAGCCGTGATAGATCGGTCAATACTGTATACCGACAGCAGCCTCCTGGAATACCGGGGCGGGGTGCTGGAATTAATGAAGCAGCACGGTATACATATTATCATACCCTGCTATAACCAGGAGGATGATCTTATTGCCATTCTCTGCCTGGGGCACCTGATCTCGGGTAAACCTTATTCGTATGACCTCATTTCAATACTTGAACTGTACCGTATACAGCTCAGTAATACCCTTTCCAACGCGCTGCAGATAGAGGACGTGAAAACAGAACAGGTGGACGTGCACGACAGGATGGTTATCAGCGCCATCAAGAAAAAGATCATCCCGAGTGTACTGCCCCAGGTGGGTGGGATCCGTCTCAGCTCTTTTTTCATGGATAATTCATCATACGGTGGAGACTATTACGATGCCATCGAATTGAGCCCCGAGATGCTGGCCATTATCATGGCAGATACTACCGATGCCGGCATGGAATCGTCACTGCTTGGCCTGCAGTTGTACTCGGCATTCCATTCAATTTCTGCGATATACGATTCACCGGAAAAGATAGTACACATGCTGAACTGGGTAATTTCAACATCCCAGTATTCAGAAAGGTATGCAAATGCGTACTGTATAGTTTACAATGCCCCAACGAGGGAGATACGTTACGTGAATGCCGCATTTTCCCCATTGACGGTGTTCGATGGTCAAAAGGAAAATTACATTGAACTTGATACCAAGGGAGTGCCCATTGGTATTGAAAGGGATTTTATATACGAGTCCAGGACTTACAAGGCGTCACCGCCCACCATCGGTTTTTTATGTTCCAATGGCTTTACAACGGCAATAAACAGCGGGGGAGAGGGCTATTCGGTGGGAAGAATAAAAGATATTATACGTATAAACAAGGATGATTCACCGGCACGGCTGGTACGGCGTATTGTAGCGGACCTTCAGAATTTTATCGGCGATAACCAGATACCGGAGGACATTAGCCTGGTCGTATTCAGGATTGATTAATATGGATTTTAGTGTGCTGGCCCAACAACTCCGGGACCTGTTAAAAAGCAACGCCAGGCTCCTTATCTATATCCAGGGATCTCCGGATCCGGATGCTATCGCCTCTTCTTTTGCGTTGCAGCAGGTGGCAGAACAGTTCGGCTGTGAAGCCGTAATCGCTGCTACGAGCGGTCCCTCCCTGTCGCAAAACAAAAAGCTGATTGAAAAGATAGGGATTGACCTGGCTATATGGAAATCCCTGTCCCCCGTAAATAAATTTGACGGGTACGCCATTCTGGATTACCAGTCCGCGAAGGTGAATGATCTCTCTGATGAACTGCCATGCCTGGTGCATATCGATCACCATTCCGAGATAAATGAGTCAATAGAGGTTTCATTCAGGATCTTATCCGATGATGTGGGCTCTACAAGTACAATCATGGCCCTTTTGCTGCAGGAGCTGCACCTGTTACTTGAGGACGCGATGATGAAACGGGTGGCCACCGCCCTGATCTTCGGTATTCAAAATGATACCGACAATTATACACATGCGTCAAGGCTGGACTATGACGCGCTGGAATACCTCACCATGTATTCAGACAGCAAACTGCTTGCCAGTATAGTGGATGTGCCACTTTCAAGGGAAAGCGTTGTCCTGCTGCGCAGGGCCATCGAAAACCAGATCTGTTACAGGGACTGGATAATGGCGGGTGTTGGTTTTATTGAGGAGGAAAACAGGGACAGTATAGCGGTTATTGCAGATTTCATGTTACAGCATAATGATGCCGGGATCGTGGTAGTATTCGCCATAGTTTACAGGGACCATCACCGGAGAATGCAGCTTGACGCTTCCTTCAGGACCAACGAGGAGGACTTTGACCTGGATTCCCTCATAAAGGATATAACGTCGGACGGGGGCGGCCGCAGGTACAAGGGCGCCTACCAGGTAAACCTGGATTACTTTTCCTATTGCCCGGACAGTGAGAAGCTGTGGGAGGTCGTACACATGACCACCATTGAAGCGTTAAAAAAGAAACGGGACATGATACACCTTGTTGAATTGAAAAGCGTATACCACAGGTTCAGGTACCGTCTTCGACAACTTTTCCAGTAAAGAAATCAGAAAATAAGGGAGAAGTGCACGCCTATCTCGTAGGAGATAAGTTCCCGGTTGATCCCGCCGGTATCACGGTTCCTGTATCGCTCCAGTACAAAGCGTGAACTCAACCCACCCTGCACGTTCTTATGAAGATCGAGGGTGACTTCACCGGTAACCATGTGCTGATCGTAAGGCTCGGGAGAGGTGGTGAAGGTATAGTTATACCGGTTCAGGATAAGGGAATACTCGGTACGAAATATTGGATACGAAATCAGGTCATGCCATTTGCTGAAAAAATCGTGAAGCCACTGTATGTCTGTTTCATACAGCAGGGAAAGGGTATACCCCCTGTCCACATTTTTAAAGTATTCCGTGTTTGTCATGTTTTCCACGTAAATATCATCTGATGGATCCCGCTTGTCCTCATCAAGCGGGATGTACTCGAAGAATTTACGAACACGGTAATCTAATCCGAAACGTGCGGCTATGCTTGACCTGTCCCACTTGAAGGTAATGGCATACTGTGGATTGTGACTGTCCTCCCTTATGTTAGACGTTATGAGCATGTTCCTGGTGAAGGTGTAATCGATTGACGTTGTTGCGGCGTGATACGGTGTACCCGGCTTGTTGGGCCTGAAAAAACCGAAAGAAAAAATTCGCATGAGATCAAAGGAGAGACCATTCCGTGAATTGAGGCTGATCACCTGCTGTGGCGCGGTAAGGATGCTCTGCCGCTCGGAGACCTGGTTTATCCCCCCCGACATGGTAAGGGTGATCATTTGAAAATCCATGGATGTGGAAACCGATGCATTGTCGATCAGACGCAGCCGGTTGGTATAATCCGGTACCACCGTGTCATCGTCCACCAGTATGTTATCGTTCATGGTTGCATTTACGTAATCACGGCCACTGGAGGCGGTATTTCTTCCGGTGAAGAAGTGCCATGGGGGATACTGGAATGTATTGATGCCAGGATCGGAAAGTGTATTGAATACCCTGCTGAGACCGTAATTTTCATCGAATGAACCGGTATTTTCACCTTCGTAGGGGACATCAGATTCCTGGAGGAACAGTGAACGTGAATAGCTGATAGTAAAATTCTTAATAAAATCAAGGGGCTTTATACTGTTCAATAGTATTGGGAAGGACCATGACTGAGAAAGGTAGCTTTGTACGTTCTTCGCCCTTTCATAGCCAGCCTGTTTAATTGGACTGGATTCAAGGTAGTCGGTAAACCTGTTCTCGTTATAGTACAACTCGTAATTGACCGAAGGCCGGGTCAGGGGCAGTTCTTTCAGGCCAAGGGTAAGGGTGGTTTTCTTATTGCGTTCAACGAACTTGAAATCATTTCCGTAGACGAAAGGAATATGATATTCGCCCGAAACGTTACCATGTACACCGGTATCCTGCAACTCCTCTTTCCCGCTCAACTGTACTATTTCGTGAGACGTGACATCCACCGCTGGACGGACATAAAAGGCAGCTTGCTGGTAATCGAATGATATCCTTGTCATTTCTTTCTGACGTTTCTCTCTTTCACGAAGGCTTGTAAGTGTTTGCAGTTCCCCCGGGGACGCCTCGTCGGAACTTCGCTTTACCAGGTTGTCCCTGAACGAGGTATCAAGCTGCAGTGACGAGGTGAGAGATCCCCAGAGAAATTCCTCTGCCCTGTGATGCAGCTGCACAGAAGGGGTGTAGATATCTTTGCTCGTTCTTGTGTCCATGCTGTAAGCGGCAATGTCCTCGTCCCGGGTGTTGCGGTAATTTTCCTGCTGGTACAACACGGTAACCCTGGGAATACCCTTTTCCGGTGGCGCATACTCGGAGCGGGCAAAGATGCTTGTCCTGCTGGTGTCACCGCGTTTTTCGTCCTCCACCTGCTGGTTCAGGCTCTCGGTAGATGAGTGCTCGGTGATGAGGTCAACTGATGCTGTCCAGTGGGGCAGTATCTTTGCCGAGGTGAAAAGCTGCTGGTAATTCTCCTCGATGTCCTGCAGGGTCTGTCCTACCGTACTGAAGTTTCGCCCGTGCCCCTTATGTATGTATTTGACTTTTATATCAGATAGGATGGGGAGTCCTGATTTTGTGCGGGCCACGGGCCTGGTAAACTGCAGTTCACCCTCAAGCCAGTGGGCACTGTCCTCCAGTGTGACCGGGTCGCCTACGTAGATATCGTTTAACCAGAATACACCCGAGGTGTTGCTGCCTTCCATCTCCACTGTTATATACTGTATCCTCTTCAGGTCGGGGTCCCCTTCCTGGTGTACCGGTGATAATGATGCCGATGAATCGTCCCGAAGCTGCAGGGATATATCTGACCATACCAGCTGATGGGTAATATCATAACTGTATTCGAGGTAATCGTTCTCGGAGGATCCGACGCGTATACGCAGCCTGTCATCAACAGCGGGGGCGGTGCGGAAATTACACCAGACGTGCATTGTCTTGTAGAAACGCAGATCCATTGGACGGGCGAATTTTCGTGTGATCACGCCGCTGTTAATAGAGTCATATTCAACCTTCAGGGCTGATTCCTGGGTGCTCTTTAACTCATCGCTGTCCCTGTCACCGTACAATGACTTGTACAGGTCGCTCTGCTGGAAGAGGAATGACTCGTTGCGGTAGTTCTCGTCGTTATACGTGTCGATCAATGTGACCTTGAGACGGGAAGGGTCTTCCTGCTGGGTACCGTCAATTTCGGTCACCCGCCACCTGGCGGTGACGAACTTGATATTATCGATGTA
>CAYFSO010000003.1:0-77277 GCA_964345775.1 uncultured Leptospiraceae bacterium
AAAAGTGGGAAAAAATTTGGGGTCAGAGCAAAAAAGTTCAAAAAAGTGCGAAAAAGTGTGAAAAACCAGGGAAATGGACAAACGGGGTCAGAGCATCAATCGATAAACCAAAAGGGTCAGAGCCATAATAACAAAATCACGCAATCTGCTATTGGACATCAGGTTTCTTTCGAGCATCCTTCTTTTCAGATCGCTTTTTCTTCTCTTGGAGACGCTTTTCTTTCGCAGCCTTAGAGGGCATTGTGGGTTTGCGTTTTTTCTCAGGTTGCAGTGCAGCATTAAGCAACTTGTAAAACTTTTCTATGGTACGTTCCCGGTTGGCCTGTTGTGAACGGCTGGTCTGGGAGGAAATAACGAGAATCCCGTCATTGTTAATGCGGTTTTTCAATTTATTTTTTATACGATCTTTCTCGTCGTCAGAAAGTAACCCGGAAGCATCAATATCGAATCGAAGTTCTATCTTTGTGCTGGTAGTATTTACGTGCTGCCCGCCCGGACCTCCACTGCGGGAGGCCTGGAACTGGAATTCATTGCTGAAATCCCTGTTTTTTAAGTGATCAATTGGCATAATTAAACAAAAAGGGGTCAGAGCCTTTAACGTTAACGAACGTTAATATAAAGTTAAAAAAGGGGTCAGAGCCCATAAAGCTATAAGCCTACACGATCTCGGTACCAATACCCGCATCGGTAAAGATCTCAAGCAGAACCGCGTGCTCAACACGTCCGTCAATGATGTGGGTCTTGTGAACACCATTGGCAATGGCGCTGAGGCAGCAGTTCACCTTTGGGATCATGCCGCCGATGATCTCTTCCTTCTGGATATAATCAGCCACGTCTCCCCGTTCTAAGGTAGAAACGAGCTTGTTGCCAACTTTTACGCCTTCCACATCTGTGAGAAGAATAAGTTTTTCGGCGTCAAGTGCCTCGGCGATCTTGCCTGCGGCAATGTCAGCGTTAATATTATAGGTGATCCCTTTCTCGTCATAACCTATGGGTGCGATGACGGGAATGAATTTTTCGCGGTCAAGGGTGTCGATGATGCGGGCGTTCACTGACTTCACGGTGCCCACCTGGCCAATGTCCACCTGTTCTCCTTCTACATCATGGAAGATCTTGCTTGCGGTAAGCAGTCCACCGTCTTTCCCTGATAGTCCAACCGCGTTGCCGCCAACCATGTTGATGTTGTTCACTATCTCCTTGTTCACCTTCCCCACCAGCACCATCTCCACGATATCCATGGTCTCGTTATCGGTGACACGCATACCGCCTGCGAAGGAGCTTTCCTTTCCAATCTGCTTGAGCAATGTGCCGATCTGGGGGCCGCCCCCGTGCACGATGACGGGGTTGATGCCTACGTACTTCAGCAGTACCATGTCAAGGGCAAAGGACTTTCTCAGGGAGTCCTCGCTCATGGCATGACCACCGTACTTGATGACGATGGTCTTGCCATAAAATTCGCGTATGTAAGGAAAGGACTCGGTAAGGGTGTTGACCTTGTCCATGTACTTTTTCATTGAATGTATACCTCTTCTTCGGCGGGGATGATTATGTTCTCGTCGATGTCTTGGGGTTCAACCGCCTGCAGGGGCGATATCTCTACCACTTTCACTCCAGATGGTATGGATATACCTTTCTGTTTCAGCCAGTCCATGGCAAGGTTGGACATGAGCTCACGGGCGCTTTCTACCGAGTCTACGCCGGTCTTGTTCTTCACGGGGGCGAACTCCTCTTCCCGGGTGGTTTCCATGATGAAGTTTTTATCAGTAAGGGGCAGGGCGTCAAAGACGAACTTCTCGAACTTGTAACCCTGTATCTCCTTCTCGCCCTGTTGGGTGTATTCCGAAATATCCTTTTTTGCAATATGGTACGGAAGTGACAGCTTACCGCCGCCGGTGATGTCCATCAGGAATTTGCAACCAAAAAGATGAATAGCGATGCTCCCCGAGGCGTAGCGCAGGTTGCCCTCATCGTCTTTCTCATACTGCTTGTCCTCCGGCAGGTCAGAATACTCAACAACGCCGATCTTCCCGTTCTCGAACTCTACAAATACCCCGACTTTCTCCTCGGGATAGGCCTTCATGAGGGCCTTGCTTGAGATATGCGCATTCTGCAGCACATGAAAGCCGATAAAATACGGATCGACGATGTTGACCAGTGGATTGTCCACCTGGTAATAGGAGATGATCTCGATTCCCTGTTCTATCATTTTTTCCAGCATTCCTGACTGCCTGAGGGCGGTAAGGCTGCCCCCGTGACCGTCGGGATTCTTGAATATGCTGTGCCTGTTGGCCAGTATAAGCTTTCCGTCGGTATCAAGGGAGGGGATCATGCGCTGGGGAAACAGGTGCACGCTGTCCTCCTTCAAGCCGAACCAGTCGTGTTCCCTGAGAAAATCCACAGTTTCCTGGTGGTTTGCCGGTGATGTCATGATAAGCCATGGAACGATCACCCCGTATTTTTCCGAGTATTTCTTAATTTTCTCGGCGTGGATCTGGAAAAGCGTCTTATTACTTACCGGTCCAACGGGAAAAGCACCCTTGGGCCCGTCAAAACCCAGGCGGCTTCCCTGGCCGCCTGCAACCACGAAGGCGGCCACCTTGCCCTTCCGTATCAAGTCAGTGCCGGCATCGTATGCCCGCCTGTATTCTTTTTTGTGTTCATCGGTTCGTGGAACCGGCATGTACGGGGCGGGCTTGAAGTCCATTGGAATGGGCTCGTCCTCTTTCGTCTTTTCGAACAGTGACATCAGGTGTTCAAAATCGATATCGCTCAACTCTTCAAGCAGCGATCTTTTTCCCGCATCATTCAGATCATCCCAGAACTTGAAGACGTGGTCCTGATTGTATTCGTAAATTTTGCTTATGGTATCCTCGTATCCCTTGTATGAAATCATGTATGTTATACCTCTTTGAGTAAAATTCTTGCATCCACGATACGTGCTTCCTTTTCATTACACATTACAGGATTAAGGTCTATAGATTCAATATTTTTTTCAAGGTCAACAGCCATCTCTGAAAAACATACCATGAGATGTACCAGTTTATCCATATCTATCGGCTCTTTCCCGCGGTATCCGGTGAGAAGTTCATGGCCCTGTAAAGAATATATGGCATTTCGCGCGGTTTCAACTGAGAAGGGAGCCATCCGGATGGCCACGTCCTTGTATATTTCCACGGCGGTACCGCCGATCCCGGTCAATACCACCATGCCAAACTGCGGGTCATGCTTCGCCCCGATGATCAGCTCTGACCCCGCTGCCATCTGGTCAACAATGATGCCGTCAAAGCCCTTCATGGCTGACAGGTCGTCGTAGGCACGTGACAACTCATTTTCGTTTTTCAGCCCTACACGCACGCCGCCAGCGTCTGACTTGTGCATAATATCAGGAGAAACGATCTTTGTCACCACCGGGTACCCGATCTCTGACGCAGCCTTCAACGTGTCCCCCCTGCTGTGTACCCACTTGTATGTGGTGACGGGAAGATCATACAGTTTCAGCAGTTCCCGGGCGTCAGGTTCCATCATCCAGCCCACCTGCCGGGCTCTTTCCAGGAGCTCATGTATCCTTTTTTTCATGATACCCTCCTTTTCATGGCCCGTATCATGTGCACTGCCCCTTCAACCGAGTGGGCAACCGGCAGCCCGTTTGACTCGAATCCCTCGATGAACATGACATACCGGTCCACGTGCGGCATGTAGGTGATGACCGGTTTCTGGTGCTGCATTGCCACGGTGGCAATGCGGGAGCCTATGTCACTGCTTATTGCCGGCAGGTAGGGAAGCAGGAGCAGAATGACCGCGTCAACGTAATCCTTTTCAAGAAAGAACCTTGTGGCGGTGTAAAAATCGTTGTCCCCCGCGCTCCCGGTTAGGTCTACAGGATTGTTCAGGGAGGCTATAGCCTGAATGCTTTTTGAAAGTTGTGTGTTCAGCTCAGTCATGTCATCTTCGGGTATGCCGGGTACCTGTATGTCAGCCTGGAAGCATCCATCCGAGGCCATGGCGCCATGTCCGCCGCTTGCGGTGATGATACAAACCCTTTCAGGTGTTCTCTCATCGCAGCAGGACAGGGACTCGCAGTAAGAGACGAATTCCGCTTCGCTGTCGGCCTCGATGGCACCACTCTGGCGGATCACTTCCCTGAATACCGGGTAATCGCCGGCAATGGATGCGGTGTGTGAGCTGACAGCCCTGGAGCCGCCCGGTGTTTTCCCGGCCTTCAGCAGTATGACCGGCCGTGATGCCTGTTCCATGAAGGTGACAAAGTCACGTCCCCGTCCTTCGGAAAACCCTTCCAGGTAGAGGCCTATGACCTTCGTGGCAGGATCGCTGTCAAGGTAGAAGAGCAGGTCGATCTCGTCGATCACCGCCTTGTTGCCGATGCTGACGGTACGTGATATGCCAACCCCTTCCTGGGTCAGCTTGATCATCATGTCAACCAGTATACCCCCGCTCTGGCTTAGAAGGGCCACGTTGCCGGTTTTAGGCTGCACCAGCCGTTCAGAAGGAAGAAAAAAGGTATCGATGGCAGGAGGTGAAAAGATGCCAAGGCAGTTGGGTCCGATGACCGGGAAGTTGTGATCATGGGCAAGACGGAACACCTGGTTTTGCAGGTCAGTGCGACCCGTTTCGGCAAAACCGCCGGAGATTATAATGGCACCTCCCACTTCGTTTTCGATACATTCCTCGATAGCAGCCGGTACCAGGTCTGCCCTGATGCTTATCACCGCACAGTCTATCCTGTCAGGGATCTGGCCGATATTGGTATACACGGTGTCACCGAAAAGGGTCCCTCCCTGTGGGTTCACGCAATATGCCTTTGCCTCGTATCGTAGATTGTTCTTATGGAAAATGACGTTGGCCGGGTTAAACGGGTTTGAAAGGGAAACACCAATAACGGCAACCGATTTGGGCTGCAGCAGGGGATCAAGTTTCATTACCATCTCCTTTTGATGGAGTAAAATGATTAATCAAAAAAGTCATGGAGCGCATGTAGCAGAATTGTAGCAGAACAGGTGGGCCGGGGCAAGTTAGAAAAAAATAATATGCGAAGAACACGGGGAATACACAGAGAAGTACGCGTGTCCCCCCGTGAACAGGTTTATCATGCCCGGCAATGGCCGAGGAAAATGTTTTACGCGGATTCCCTGGATTCCTCCAGGCTGCGTCTTGCCTCGTATGCCAGGAATATTGCCAGCATAAAGAGTATGGCCGCGATAACGGCAAGGATGTAGCTGGCACTCATCAGGTTCTGGTATATCATCACTGCAAGGGCACTCAGCGTTATGATGAACATGAGCACCATTGGGATCTTTACGAACCAGGTGGATCGTTTCAGCCTGGTAAGCCACACGGTTACCGCAAGGAGTGCCAGGGCGGCAAGAAGCTGGTTGGCCGAGCCGAATATGGGCCATATGTTAAGCCCCTGTCCGCTCACCACCAGTGCACCTGCAGCAACAACACCAACCAGCGTGGCGGCATAACGGTTCCTGAAAAAAATAGATTGTTTCTCCCGGGGCTTGTCCCTGTCATGAAAGAATTCCTGCAGGGCGAAACGGGCAAGACGGGTTGCCGTGTCAAGGGACGTAAGCGCAAATGCTGATACCGCAAGCGAAGAAAAGGTTCGACCCGCGTCATATGGTATACCGAAACGGGTCATGATGTTGCCCAGGCTGTGGGCGAATACCGCCACCGGGTTAGAACGCATTTCCATGTAATTCTCTTTTACCAGCATGGCCGCGGTAATCAGGGCCACGATCGCCAGCACCGATTCGATCAGCATGCCGCCATATCCAACGGTACGTGCGTCCTTCTCGTTGTTCAGCTGTTTGGCGCTGGTACCTGACGCCACCAGGGAATGGAAACCTGAAATGGCCCCGCATGCCACGGTTACGAACAGGATGGGAAAGAGATACCCCAGCTGCTCTACGTGAAAACTGGTAAAGGCGGGTATGTTGAACTCGGGGTTGACCAGTACAATACCGGTGATACCAAGTGCCAGCAGGGCGTACAGGATAAACGAGTTCAGGTAATCGCGTGGCTGCAGAAGTATCCACACCGGGACCACTGATGCCACGAAGATATAGACCATCAGGATGTATGACCAGGTGAGTGCGGAAAGCTGTACGGGATACAGGTAGCCCAGGTAGAGGGCACCCGCGAGAAGCACCACGCCAATTACGGTGGCAACCGGCAGCGAGAGATTCAACCGGTAAAGAAAAACACCAAATACCACCGCTATCAGTATGAACATGGTGGAGGCGCTTGCCGCCGCGGGGATCTCTTCGAATGTGCGTGCCACAACTATAATGAAGACAGCCACAACCAGTATGAGTGTTGACCAGGAAAAGATGAGAAAAAGAAACTTCCCCCGTTTGCCGATCTGGTCTTCGATAACTTCTCCGATTGAGCGGCCCTCGTGGCGTACCGATGCCACCAGCGCGGTGAAATCATGCACGGCACCCATGAAAATGCCGCCGATGAATATCCAGATGGCAACGGGTATCCAGCCGAATATGGCGGCCACTATGGGGCCGATGATGGGAGCAGCCCCGGCTATTGAGGCGAAGTGATGACCCAGCAACACCGGTGCTTTAGCCGGAACGTAGTCCACCCCGTCGTACATGGTATGGGCGGGAGTTTCCCGGGACGGGTCTATACCGAGTTTTTTCGAAATGAACCTGCCGTAAACTATATATGCAACAATAAAGGCCGCAACGGCCAGCAGTATTAAGGTTACCGAATTCATATAAGCCTCCAGGAGCAGTGCATCTGAAAATTTTTATATGCTCACATATTCATTTGAACGCAGTATTACAGGATAAATCATTATTTCAAGAAAAATATTCTTTTCAATTGTCACCAGTGGTGGTATTACTATTTTATATTTTTTATCGCAGAGTCGAAAAGTACACTGCTCAATTGAAAGGGAGGAAGCAGTATAATGAAATCAATGCGTGAAGACATGGAGCGCATATACATGGCGGCCATTGCCGCCGTCGATCCAGGGGAAGCCGTTCGCAGGCACCTGGTTCGCGAAGGTGATATTTTACAGGTTAAGATGCAGGACGGGAAAACTGTGTCATACCACCTTTCAGGATACAAAAAGATAATAGTGGTAGGAGGTGGCAAGGCAACGGCCCCCATGGCAGCGGCAGTGGAGGATATCCTGGGTGACCGTATTTCGAAAGGATCCATTGTTGTGAAGTACGGCTATACCCGTAAACTATCAAAAATAAAGGTGATGGAGGCTTCACATCCGGTGCCGGACCAGAACGGTGTTGATGGCGCCGCCCGGATACGTGCCATGCTGGAAGGATCAGGAGAGGACACCCTGGTGATATCGCTGATATCAGGAGGGGGGTCAGCACTGCTTGCACTGCCGGCAGGAGATATAAGGCTGGAAGAGAAACAGGTGGTAACCGACCTGCTGCTGAAAAGCGGGGCATCCATTCACGAGATGAACGCGGTGCGAAAACATATATCCGGCGTGAAGGGTGGAAACCTTGCCCGGGCAGCCTGCCCGGCTACCATATTGAACCTCATGATATCAGACGTAGTGGGTGATAACATGGATGTGATCGCCTCGGGACCATTCGTACCTGACCGTTCCACGTATGATGCTGCGATTGAAATTATAAAAAAGTATTCATTGACGGGAAAGATACCCGCGGCGGTGAAGCAACACCTTGAGTCGGGGGCGAATGGAGATACGGGAGAAACGCCAAAAGAAGGAGATACGTATTTTGAGAGGGTGGTTAACGTGATCGCTGCATCAAACATCATCGCGTTACGGTCAGCGGCAGAGGAGGCTGACAAGCTGGGCTATAACACGGTTATCCTCTCCTCCATGATCGAAGGTGATACCGCCCTTACCTCTGACTGGCATGCAGCAATTTTAAAGGAGACCCGTCAATCGTCTAATCCCCTTGCACCTCCTGCCTGTATCATCAGTGGCGGCGAGACCACGGTTAAGGTAACAGGAGACGGGCTTGGTGGCAGGAACATGGAATTCGCTTTGCAGATGGGAGCCCGCATACAGGGTATGGAAAATGTGCTGGTGGCAAGTATTGGTACGGATGGAACCGATGGCCCCACCGATGCCGCGGGAGCACTGGCTGATGGCCACACCTTCAGGAGGGCGAACGATATAAGCATCACTCCCGGCGAATACTTGGAACGAAATGATTCCTATCATTTCTTTGAAGCCCTGGAGGATCTTGTGAAAACGGGGCCAACGAATACAAATGTCATGGATGTGAGAATTATGCTTGCCAAATGAAATGAAAAACAATAAAAATTTAAAAAAAATGTTGCTAATATTAGTTATATGCAGTACCATCTTATAGAACTTATTAGAATATAGGCAGGGATGCGTATATTTATTTTCCGGAAAATTATTAAAGGAGTGTTCGGTATGAAAGGTAAACATGGCGCTACTATCATCTTCTTGCTGATTATGGTTCTTGCGGTTTCATTTAGTGTTAACACTGTGGCACAGGAAGCCGAGAAACAGGATGAAAAAAAGGAATATTCTCCTGCTGAAAGGCCGGAAGAGAATTACCTGGCAAGGTTTCACGCCCTTGATCGCGTGCATGATCTGATGAAAACTAACCTGGAACAGATATACATGCTGAAAGTAATCGTATCCAATTTCAATGAGCAGGGATGGAAAGATGAATACGAGAAAGTATATGCAGGATACAAGGACGGCATGGACTACTATTACCAGCGTGATGTAATATATGCCAGGGTTGAGCTTGAAGAGAACAAGAAAAATATAAACGAACTATATAAGAAGGTTTCTACTAAATATAAAGAGCAGACACAGCAGATGCTGAACCAGTGTGCGAACATGATACTGAACCTGTCACTGGATGAACGTGCACGGTCAAACCCTGACAGGAACATGGTGCTGAACAAGAACATGTCCAGGTTGAGGATCGCGTACGGGCAGTACGATGATGCCCAGAGAGCTATAACCGAGCACCGTTACCAGACAGCGATGATGCATTATCGCGTGTCCAAATCGTATGCCATCAGGATACTTGAACAGCTCAACCCTGAAGAGGCAAAAGGGAAATACGACGTTCACAAGGCGGATAACCTGAACAGGATCCTTAATCCCGAAGAGGATAAAGCCGCTCAGTAATAACCGGCAGTACGCGAGATATGCTTGAAAAGGGGGAGGGTGCTCCCCTTTTTTTATATTGAATATTTCCAGGCAGGAACCGTTGAATGTTACAGATCCACAGGCTTGACGTGTACGCGGTATTTTTTCTCTCCCTGTTTATTATCCTTATCCTTTTTATCCCCAGGGAAACGGCACGGCATGAGTTTCCAATGTACAGGGTAGTCACCGATCCCGGTCATGGCGGCATCTCAATGGCACCACGGGGGAAGCATGGAGACAGGTATGACATGATATCAGGGGAGTACCTGGATCATTTCAGGGAAGGTGCGTCATACCGGGGATACGATGAACATGAATACATGTACGTGATTGCTGAAAAAGTACATGAACTGCTTGAACACTGTGCTCCCGGCGGAGATTTCAACAGGTTCTACGAAGTATTGAAAAAATACACCGGTGGCGAACCTGACAGGATTTACATAATGCACATGCTGAGCAGGGGGGACTCGCGTGACAGGAAAGCCATAGGCAACAGGCCCGATCCCAATGCGGAATTCAGGTTGTTTGATTATCCAGGTGAAAATGGTATTATGCAGCCTGGAAGGATCACCCGCATAAATAATTACCGGCCGCACCTGGTGGTTTCCCTGCATCTTTCCAAATGGGCGCCGCGCTATTACCGGGGGATGAATGCAGTGATAGTCCCGCCTTATGAATTCATGCACAAAGGACTTGAATACCTCAGGGGTGAACGTTCATCGAGATCCTTTTATTACCGCAAGCCATACAGGGACTGGTTCGTTGAATCTGTAAGCCGATCAGGTTTCTCCTGGTTCCTCAATGATTCTTCAATGTATTTTACCAGTTACAGGACAACTCCTGCAGGGAAAATCGATACGGACGCATTCAGGGGATACAGGTATAACATGGTTGACTGGGCATACAATGATCCACAGGGATGGGTTTTCAATGCCATGCGGCACAAGGATGGGAGCAGGTATGCCGATACTTATAAAGGGTACCGTGCAGATGGAAGGTTCTGGGAGAGAGAACAGTCAAAATATGAGGCGTACAGGCGGGGTGAGGGGCCTGAAGGATATGGAGGGGATAACCTGTATTCTTCAAACGAGTTGATCCGCTACATATTGTATTCTCTTGAAATGAGGGGTGTTCGGCACAGGGATCACAGGGTTGCCCCTCCATATATATCCATATGGTCATTGCCACTCCATGTGAATGCCATAACCGCATTTCTTGAGGTTGGGTATCTTAACAGGTCTCATACACGGTATCTTTTACGATCAAGAACGGATGAAATGGCAGAGGGGATTGCGGTTGGTATCTATTCACTTTTTGCCGGCTTAAAGCCGGATAAGAAAGGGGCTGTTCATGTTCCAAGTGGAAAAAAGATTGACCTTGATAAGTATGAAATAACAAATGAATTGAACTATTTTGAAACTGTAACGGAAAGATGAAAATAAATGATCACATAATACCTGCAATGTTCATGGTGTTGAGTATTGCCATGTGTTGCAGTATGGCGTCTACAGGTCTTGCCGCATCGAGGCCGGATTTTAACGGCATGTTCGTGAAGGCGGCCCAGCGGGCAAACAAGTCGGTTGTGAATATCAGCATATTCCGTTCACGGGAAAGTTCCGGTAAGCCATCATATACAAAGACGGGATACGCATCGGGTACCATCATATCGGCTAACGGCTACCTTGTTACCAACTATCACGTGGTGCGCAAGGGTAATTTTTACAGAATCACCCTGTACGATGGAACTGAATGTGCGCTGGTTCCCATCAGGGGGAAGAAATATCTTTATGATGCAAAAACCGACCTTGCGTTAATGAAAATTGAATTGCCATCGCAATATGGTCCACTGGCAGTGGATTTTGCTGATTCGCAAAAGGTGATGCAGGGGGAATGGGTGCTTGCCATTGGAAATCCCTACGGCCTTCATCAGTCAGTCAGCAGCGGTATAGTATCGTCCAAGGGAAGAAATGACATAGGCTTTGCTGATATCGAGGATTTCATTCAGACAGATGTTCCCATCAATCCTGGTAATTCGGGAGGCCCTCTCTTAAACCTTGATGGGCGGCTTGTAGGGATCAATACGGCAATACGTACAGTAACAGGGGGTTACCAGGGGATCAGCTTTGCAATCCCGTCCAACACTGTAAGGGATGTGTGCTCCGAACTTGTGAAGTATGGGAGGGTACGGCGAGGATGGCTGGGGTTCCTGGTACGCCAGGACAAGAGATCCGGTCATGAAGAAAAGTACCAGGTGGAGGTTATATCGGTAATACGAAATTCACCCGCAGACAGGGTAGGTATTCGGAAAGGTGATATAGTACGGGAAGTAGACGGGGAGAGAATAGACAGCCTCGGAGAGGTGGTAAAGATAATCGGCAGTAAACCCATAGGTTCAACAGTGGATATCCTGGTTGGAAGAGATGGGAAATTATACCGTTTCAGCATGGTGTTACAGGAGAAGGAACGATACCAGGCCATGCAGCGGGTTCTGCGGTATATTCTTGGTAAGTACGGCATTGAGCTGGACGAAAATGCCAGCAGCGACGGGGTGGTGGTGTCATATCTTTCTCCCATGGGCCCCGGATACCAGGCCGGATTACAGCGTGGTGATGTGGTCATGAGTATGAACGGCAGCAGGGTAGGGTCACTTGATGACGTGATACGTATTTACAATAAGAGCAATCATCGGATACATGAAATAACTGTTCTCAGGAATAACCGGGAAGTCGGTATGGAACTTGAATAAAGTTACACATGATCAAAACTCATTGAATGGATACGGAAAGCGGTGTTTCAAAAAAAATTTACATTTCAGAGAATTGCTAAAACGGGCATTGTATGTATACTGGTTCTGCTCGTCGTATCCGGTGTTGACTTTCTGTACCCCAACTCAAAGGTTGAGGTGACAATCGATAAGAAGTTTTATTCAGAACTTGCCGGGATGAATCCTGTTGGCCGTCAAAGCCACCTGGAAAAACTGCGTGACAAGATCATCATGGCTCGGGGCTTTGTGGAGTCATTTGAGAGCGTGGAGCGTTATAACCGCAGGTACAGGATAGTGGTTATTGATAACGAATCAGAAAGCATCAATGTTCGTTTTTACATATATACAGATAAAAAAGATTTCAGGGAAGTTCTGCAAAAGGGGGATATTTTCGAGTTCACCGGCCAGTTCGTGGTTGAAACTCCCCTTAATTCAAAAATGGACGAATATATCTTTGACGTGATCCTGGAAGACGGAGCACTCGTGGTACAATAGACCTATTCCCTGTACACGCTGAACACGTAATTCAGTATCTTGTTTCTTTCATCGTCGTTCAGGCCAACGAATGATACATGAATACGGTGTTTCCCGCCTTCTTTCTCCACCTTTTCAATATTGCCAATTATATCAATACGGGAATCATCCAGCATCATGTGTCCCTTCAGTAGATGATCCTGTCCCGTGTCACCATCGCATATTATAACACCTTCCCTGTCACTGAGCTCTGTGAGTGTGGCATCTACCAGGTTTGTCTCTTCGGTATAAAAATTCTTATCTGAATCTTCAATGGCAAAGGTAAAAAAGGTTACAGGGAGATCAACTTCTGCACTGAGGCATCTTCTTTCCTCGTTTCTTTTCACATCATCGGTATGGGCAAGCATAACCAGGGGGATATCGTTAACCATGGTTCCAACCACTTCTGTTGTGAATTCAAACGAGGAAACCTGGTGTAGCCAAAGATAACACTCAAGCCTGTCTCCCTTGCGGGTTATGTCCGTGAACTCACGGTCACATCTGCATATGAGTATGAATTCAGTGTTCTCAACGGTGGTCAGGAGCGAATAGCCGAATCCCTTCTTGTATACACGGATAAGCGTATTTTCCCTGATTTCCCTGGTTGAATTGATTTTTTTCATTGGTCCCTTCTATGATAATTATTGATGAACAAGACTGGTACAAAATATACATTTTGTCAAATTATTTCGGCTGCAGGGGGTGTAATAAAACTTGAAAAAAATAATAGTTGCATTAATATGACCATTTGTAAGTATTGGAAATCCTTTCTGCCATGTGCCATCGTGGTAGCATGGCAGCATTATTCCACAGGGAGGAAGATAGATGAACAGGTACGAGTTGACAGTAATACTGCGTTCTTCCGACGCAAATGATGGTGCCAGGGAAAAGATCAGGGATATCCTGTCAAAGAACAATGTAACCATCGTATCGGAAGACCCCTGGGGCGTGAGAGCCCTTGCCTATCCTATTAAAGGCCAGAACGAGGGGTATTATGACTTCATGATTATCGAAGGCGCCCCGGATTCCATTCAGCCTGTGATAAACAGCTTCAGGTTAAATTCAAGTATACTGCGTCATCTTTTCGTTAAGACGAAGAAGACCGCGTAGTATATTCTATTATTAAGGGATATTAATATGGCTGGTGATATCAACAAGGTAGTATTGATCGGCAGGTTTACCCGTGACCCGGAAATGAGATACACGCAGAACGGAACCGCCATGGCAACCTTTTCAATTGCCAATAACAGGGTCTATTCGGTCTCAGGTGAGAAAAAGGAAATGGTTTCGTTTTTCAATTGTGTTTCATGGGCCAGGGCTGCGGAAACTATTGTGCAGTATTGCAAGAAAGGGCAGAGGATCGGTATTGACGGCAGGCTGCAGCAAAGGTCCTGGGAAGACCAGGACGGGAATAAGCGATCAACCGTAGAAGTGGTTGTCGATAACTTCCAGTTTTTGTCGAGCGGCAAAGGTGGTGGAAGCGATTATACTGATGATACTTCGTCCACAACAGACCAGGGATACTCAAATAATGCACCTGAGATGGAAAGTAATCCATTCTCGGACGATGACATACCTTTCTAATGATAATTATGAAGAATCGAGGAGCAAATAGATGAGCGAAGAGATTAAAAATAATGATGAAATACAGGAAACAGGGGAAGAAACAAAAGAAGAATCAAAAGAAGAAACTGTAAACGAAACCCCTGAGAGTTCCGAACAGGTTGAAGCAGCTGAAACTGCTGAAAAAGCAGCTGAAACTGCTGAGAAAAAGGAAGAAAAGCCTTCAGAAAGTGAAGGAAAGAAGGAGCAGCGGGAGACAGGCAGAGATACAAGGCGGGATGAGAGCCAGTCCCGTGGAGGCCGTGGTGATTCAAGGGGCGGGGGACAGCGATTTCCCAGGTTCAAGAAAAAGGTGTGCCGTTTTTGTGAAAACCCCGAGCTTGTGATCGATTATAAGAATCCCGACCTTCTTGAAAGGTTTATTACAGAACGTGGCAAAATTCTTCCAAGGAGAATTACCGGGACATGTGCGCGTCACCAGCGGCAGCTGGCAGTTGCCATCAAGCAGTCCAGGACTATCGCACTGTTGCCGTTTGTTGTTAAGTAATTGTGGTTGAACTGGTACTTGCAGCATTAACGGGATTCGCACTTGTGACCGGTACGGCAATGATGTTCTACCGGTTCCAGTGGAGGATCCTCCTGTTCCTGGCCCCACTGCTGGTTGTCCTGGCGGTGATCATGTATGTGCAGGGTGATTCTTTCTCGTATGTGCTGGCACCAGTAATTGCCGGTGTGGTGGCAGGTTTCACGTTCAGGAATGGACGTAATTACCAGTTTTTTGTTGTGTGGGTTTCTGTTGTATTGACCGTGTTGTTCACCCTCAATTTTTATGTTTTGAAAACCATGAAGGGTGTCGACCTTATGCAGCAGTCAAGGGTGCAATTTGAGACCATGCTGGAGAATGCGGAACTGGGTGCCCGGGAAAAAGAGGAGATCCTCGGACGGGTTGAGCAGTCCATGCCGATTATTCGCGACCTGGTACCATTTTCGTATTTTTTGAATGTGTTGATATTTGCCATGATCACGTTCGTGCTGCTCAGGTATATATTTGAACGCCTGGGTTATATTAAGGTGATGGAGGTGGCCGGGGTAGAGCGGTTTAAGTTGAATGATTACTCTGTGTTCGGCCTCATAGTCGGCTGGTTGGTGGTACTGCTGGTTGATGCAGGGCAGTTTCCTTACCTGCACCAGGCTGCGTTGAACCTCGGCTTGATCATGGCTGTGTTCTATGTAATTCAGGGAACTGGCATAGTAAAGTTTTTTTTGATTAGCAGGGGATGGCCGCTGTTCCTGTTGCCGCTCATCTTCCTGGTATCATTGATGCTTGGTCCCGCTGTCATCCTTTTTGTGCTGATGATGTTTCTTGGCCTGGGGGCAATTGACTTCTGGGTGGACTTCAGGAAGTTCTCATCTGTGCCAACTGGTGATGGTAAATCGTAAAGAATTGAATATATTCAATATACTGGAGTAAGAGTTATGAAAGTTATATTACAGAAAGATATTCCCAATCTTGGTGACGCAGGCGACGTCAAGGAAGTTGCCGATGGGTACGCGAGAAATTTTCTGCTTCCTAAAAAGCTTGTGATTCGCTACAATGAATCCAGCGAAAAGGCAATGCGTCATCAGAAAAGGCTTATCAATTTCAAAAAAGAGAAACGCATAAGCCAGAGTGAAAAACTGGCAGAAGCGCTGGCTGACATGGAGATAAAGGTGGCTGTGCAGGTTGGCGAAGAGGACAAGCTTTTCGGTTCAGTCACGTCAATGGATATAGCCAGGCACCTGGCGGAAAAAGGATACCAGGTTGACAAGAGAAAGATACAGCTTGATGACCCCATTAAGAAAAGGGGTGAGTACGAGGTGCCGGTAAAGCTTGACGAAGGTGTTACCGCCACCATCAAGGTAATCGTAGATAAAGAATAATCGGGAGTTATAGATGGCAATAGAGACATTGCCGCCACAGGATGTAGAAGCCGAAGCTTCCTGTCTTGCCTCAATTCTTCTTAGCAAGGAAGCGCTGCTCAAGGTATTAGAAATCCTCCAGCCGGAGGATTTTTATCTTGATGTGCATCGGACGGTGTATGCAGCGGTGCATGAACTTGAAAAAAAGGGAATGCCCATAGACCTGATCACCGTCAAGCAGCGTCTTATTGATATCAGGGAGTTTGAGAAGATAGGTGGTGATTCTGCCCTGGTCAAGTTGTACCAGACGGTTTCCACCTCGGCCAATGCAGAGTTCTACGCCAACAGGGTAAAGGAGTTCAGCCTTCGGCGGAAACTGATCGAGGTTTCTTCAGAGATCATAGAGAAATCATACGATACTTCCCGTGAAACTCAAACCCTGCTGGACGAGGTGGAACGGGAGATATTTAAGGTTACCCAGCGCAGGATTACTTCTGAACTGGTAGGTATTGCCGAGGTTCTTCGTGAAACGCTGGAAACTATCGGGTACATGTATGAAACCAGGAAGCCGGTTACTGGCCTTTCCAGCGGTTTTATTGACCTGGATACCATGCTCACCGGGTTCCACGAATCCGAGCTCATTATCGTGGCAGCCCGTCCGTCAATGGGGAAGACGGCGCTTGCGTTGAATATTGTTAACCACGTTGGGCTCAAAGAAAAGCAGCCAGTCCTTTTCTTCTCTCTGGAAATGCCGGCCACACAGCTGGCTACCCGTATGCTGTGTATAGAGGCCATGATAGACTCCCAGAAGGTAAGAACCGGGAATATCAGCGCTGAAGAACTGAAAAAGCTGGTGCAGGCTGCAGGAAGGCTTGAAAAGGCACCCATATACATAGATGACACCCCGGGCCTGAACATATTTGATCTTCGGGCACGTGCCCGTCGAATCGCTCAGCGTGAAAAGGTGGGAATGGTCATTGTTGATTACCTGCAGCTGATCGCCAGTAGTGGAAGAGTGGACAGGCATCAGCAGATCGCCGAGATCTCTAATGCCCTGAAGCAGCTTGCCAGGGAGCTTGACGTCCCGGTAATTGCCCTGTCGCAGTTATCACGGGCGGTGGAATCGCGTACCGACCAGATACCGCAGCTCTCCGACCTCAGGGAATCTGGTGCAATAGAGCAGGATGCCGATGTGGTCGCTTTCATTTACCGCGAGGAACGGGTGAAAAAGGATACAGAACGAAAAGGTATTGCCGATATCATTGTGGCAAAACAGAGAAACGGTCCAATAGGGAATGTTGAACTAAGGTTCTGGGAGAAATATACCAAGTTCGGTTCACTGGAGAAGGTTCACGCAATGGAATAAAAGCCGGTTTTCCCGGGGGAACTATATGAATTCGAATGCAGCAGCGAACCGCATAACAGGCTTCTTTGAAGAATTTGGTGGGCACCTTTTGTTCTTTAAAGAAACGGTGCGCTGGACATTCCGTCCACCTTTTGACTACAAAAATATCATGCAGCAGATGCTTGAGATCGGGTACCGTTCACTGCCGGTGACAACCATTACGCTGTTTTTTACCGGTATGGTTATGGCGTTGCAGATCGGGAAGGCCATGGACAAGCTTATGTCGGGGTCATCCATCTTCATTGGAAGTGCGGTAACCATCTCCATGTTCAGGGAACTCTGCCCTGTGCTTACCGCCCTGTTGCTGGCTGGGCGGGTAGGGTCCGCTATAGCGGCAGAAATTGGCACCATGAAGGTGACCGAGCAGATCGACGCGCTGGTAACGCTGGATGCAAATCCAATCCATTATCTTTCGGTGCCGCGTTTCCTTGCCTGCCTGCTGATGGTCCCCACCCTCACCGTTATTACTGACGTGGTTGGCTCACTTGGTGGGGCATTCATTGCACAGTTTGGGCTTGGGATCAGCATTGAAAAGTACCTTGAAAACGTTTTTCAGTACCTGACGCTGGCAGACTTCTTGACAGGACTTTTCAAGTCGGTTTTCTTCGGCATTGAGATCGCTATTATCGCCTGTTACCAGGGTTTTTCAACAACGGGGGGTGCCGAGGGTGTTGGGAAATCTACCATCAAGGCGGTGGTGAAGGCATCAATGGTGATCCTTATATCAGATTATTTCCTTACCTACTTGTTGCAGCTGATAGAATAACATGACATTTTTACCATATTTATCTCACGGGCAAAGGTTACCATGGAAAAGAAAAAAGAGGAATTCTTAAAACTTCTAAAGAAATATAAAGTACGCAAAAAAGTCCTGGAAGCCTACGAGAAGGTGAACCAGGAGGACTTTTTCGATGATATTCTATCATCAAAATTTTACACGGAACAGCCTGTTCCCACAGGGAAGGGGCATTACAGCGATCCTCCCCTTTCTCTGGCCAGGATGCTGCATTACCTGGAACCCAAAAAAAGCTGGCGTGTACTGGAGATCGGTACCGGTTCGGGGTATTCAACAGCAATCCTTTCAGAACTTGTGCAAGAGGTATACACCATAGAATTCGAAGAAGAACTTGCCCGTGCTGCCAAAGAACGATTCGACAGGCTGGGTGTTCGCAACGTGAGACTTTTTGCCGGTGATGGGTTCTACCTTGACAGTGACCTGGGAAATTTTGACGCAATTATCATATATGCTGCCTGCCAGAAACGCCCATTGCCCCTTATGGGCCGTTTAGAAGAGGGTGGAAGGCTGGTATTTCCAATGGGGCCAGCCTACCGGCAGCAGATCACCGTTGTAAAGAACACCGATGATGAGGATGGAGAATCGATTTTTCCCACTGAATTCAAGGAATTCTGCGAATTCCCTCCCGCAAGCGGGCCGTTTGGGCTGGATATCAACAGGTATCAACTGGCTGACCTGGATTAAACGTGTCACAGGGGCGCAAAAGCTCAAATCTGGTCTGACTCTTCGTCTGGCTTATAACAGTACCTGCACCCATAGATGAGTATCCTCTTGCTTTCCCCGTCCTTCACATGTGATGCGTATAATGCCTCGTACTTGCTGAGCCTTGCACCACACAGTGGGCAGATGCGTTCACGGGGATAGGTGTAGGTTTGTGGTTTTTGTTGCGGTAGCTGTTCGGGTTGTGCCCCTTTTCCCTGTCCCGGCGCAGCGGTGGTTCTTTTCTGAAGCCGTTCCTTTCCCTCCTGGAACATGGAGAAGAGATACATGAATATGGCAACACCGGCAACAAATCCTATGAAGTATAAGAAATATTCCATTCCTGATGATCACCTTTTCCTTGCTACGAAATTTGACATTATGGTAGTTTCATGTACCGGCCCGAAATTGTAATCACTGAATACGTCCAGTAATTCCAGCTTCTCGTCCCACAGCATTTTCTCGATCTCGTTTACCTGGTAAATGCGCTGCAGGTGTGTTTCCATGGTGCTGGTGCCGTCAGGCTTTTGAAAGGTGAGGTAGGAATATACCATCTTGTTTTTTTCGTCGTACTCGTTGTCCCAGACCACTGCTGTATCACCAACGGTGTACCTGGTTGCCTTGCCCTGAAAATTACGTTTTATGTTGTGTTCGGAGGTCAGGTCGAACATGAATATGCTGTACCTGTTCATTACGTTCCTTGTATTTCGAAATACTTTTTTAATATCATCGGTAGATACCAGGTAATTCATGGTATCATGCACCGAAAAAATAAAGTCAAAGGGCCCTTTCAGGTGATACCGGCTGATGTCACCGCAGAAAATGTGGAAATTTTTAAACGCTCTTGTCCTTGCAACCCGGAGCATTTCGATGGCATTGTCCATCCCGTAAATAGTGTAGTTGTCACGGGAGAACTTGGCACCGAACCTGCCGGTGCCGCATCCAAGTTCCAGCAGTACCCTGGGGTTTTCAAGGTAATTATGCATAAGCTTCTTGAGATACTGGTACCACTGCTCGTAATCCACGTGGGTGAGCATGGCATCGTACAACGGGGCAAGATCTGAATATGGTTTCATGTGGATGTATTATCCCGTCCCATGGGACCGTCAACGACTATTCATGATTTTTTTGCGGAGGCGTTGCTCCCGCTTCAGGAAGCGTTGCTTCATGACTTCGATTTTCTCAGTATGTAAAGCCGGGAGGGCAGTATCAATATGGGAAGTGTTTAACAGCTGATTGGCCCTGCTGCAATAATTAAGGGCATGCTGATAGTCCTTCTCCCGGTGCTCGTAATGCTTGGCAAGCTCTTCCAGGGAGTAGAGGGACCCGTCCTTTTCCCAGAACTGGATGGCAGTATCCAGCACACCCTTGCGTTTCAGGGCGGTGCTGTACTTCTTGAAAAGGGAACGGTCTTCAAGTATGGAATTGCCGCAGAAGTTTACCAGGTCAATGAAAAGATCGATGTCCCTTCGGTACAGGTGACGGGCGATATTCAAATGCGTGAGGTCAGGAAGGCGGTGAAACTGACCGTCACGAACCAACTGGTAGATGCCGTCGATGAAAAGCAGCAGGGAGGCCATGGATGTTATGTCAATTCGATTGTGTTCGATCACCTTTTCCAGCCTGGGGTCAGAGCCCTCCTTCTGAAAGGTGAAAAACACGTCGGGAATGAGCCAGCCGGGTATATCATCATCCCTGAATATTCCCAGCGAACGTTCCTCCATTGTTTTCAGGGAGCAGCTTTCGTATACAGAACGGAACATGGCCCGGCAGGGATGCAGCAGGTCAACGTTATGCATGTCAACAGGGAATCCGGGAACGCGGTTCAGCCGGTAGCGGCTCTTGATAAGTGGTATATCGAAACTTTTCCCGTTAAAAGAGACCAGCGCATTGAATTTTTGAAAGTAGGGAAGCAGGCTGCGCAGTATGGCCGACTCCGCGGAGTAGTTGTGCATGAAAAACTGTTCAACAACGAAATTGCCGCCGCTGACATATCCTATTCCTGTAAGGAATGGATAATTTCCCGTTCCCGTTGAAAGGGAGGTGGTTTCCAGGTCGAAAAAGAGAAGTGAGGGAAGGTCAAGTATCTCACCTTTCCCCTGAATGGAGGAGTAGCCCCTAAGTTCCATCTGGCCGGAACCGGTAAACCCTTCCGGAAATAAATCCTTGAGTGGATATACTTCAGTAAATTTCCAGAAAACCGAATGGCCGTCTGTTGACCGGGTCCCTCCCAGCGATTCAAGGAAGGGGACCTCGTCCGACTTACTGGAGACGGTCTCAGTGGAGCTGTATATTTTCAGTTTGTCTTTCAGGTTCACTGGTCAACGTCCTGAGCACCTCTACTACCAGGGCTTTGGCGTCCCCGCTGTCATGGGGTATTGGGCCGATACAGCCCGGACACCCGTTCTCGCAGTTACAGCGGGCAATAACGGTAATAGATTCGTCGATTATTGTATCTATAATATCATAAATACGGTCGGAAATGCCAATCCCCCCGGGAATCGAATCGTAGATATATACGGCCGGCTTACCGCTGAAGCTTGACCGGGTCTGGTGCTGCACGTGAATATCGGTGATATCACTCAGGGTGAAAAGGGGCGTGATGTTGCGCATGATGTAGGCGATGGAATAAAGCACTTCGCCGGAGCGGTCCCGTCCTGCTGCCTGTTCAAGGTAACTGTCGTCAAAGTCGATCCAGGCCGCGGAAGTATGCATTTCAAGCTCGGGCAGAAATATCTTGCCCCATCCAAGGTTTTCATGGGTGTCAAACTTGATCTTCTTGAACATGATGGCCTTGGTGCGCACGTTGATCTCACCCAGCGAGATGACCGCTGTTGCCATGTTCCTGGATCGGTGCTGCTCAAGCACGTGCAGGTCGGTTTTCTCCTCGGCGTCGGTGTAATAATCAGATTCCACCTCGTGACAGTATGCCATGCGGCGTTCCCAGTCAAGCCTGTCAATGTAATACTGGCGGCCCTGGTGAATGTAGATGGCATCATCATGTATCAGCGTGGGGGCGGACGGGAAATCCACCTCACCGATCACGGTGGCATGGTCGTCCTTGTCCACGATGACAAAGTTCTCCCGGGATGCCGTTCTAAGGGAGATCTCGTTGGCGGGGTAGATGTCGCTCATCCAGTGATACTTACCCTCCGCGCTCTTTAGTATGCCCATCTCCTCCAGGTATTCAAGCATCTCTCTGGTGGTGGATAGATGTTCGGCAAAACGTTCATCGTATGAGAATGGCAGCTCGAAGGCGGCGCATTTTACGTGATCCATGAGTATGAGGATATTGTCGGGGTTTATTGTGGCCGACTCGGGGTTCGATGAAAGTACGAACTCCGGGTTGGCGGCGATGTACTGGTCAAGCGGGGAACTTGTAGAGATCATTACCGACAGGGAAGCGGTTCCCCTTCTTCCGGCACGGCCAAACTGCTGGTGCATGGACGAGATGGACCCGGGGTATCCCACGGTGACGGCGGCATCAAGCATGCCGATATCAATGCCGAGTTCAAGGGCATTGGTGGACACCACTCCCTGTATGGTTCCCTCCCGCAGCCCCCTCTCGATACTGCGGCGTTCATTGGGAAGAAAACCTCCGCGATAGGCGGCGATCTTCTTTCCCCGGCACTGCTTTTTCAGGTATGTGGCGATGATCTCTACCCTGAGCCTGCTGCGTGCAAACACTATGGTGGGGATCTTGTTGTTGAGTATAATCCCTCCCACCCTGGCGGCTTCCTTCACCGCAGAGGCGCGTATGCCAAGCTGCCGGTTTACCACAGGGGGGTTGTAGATGACGTAATGCTTTTCCCCACGGGGGGCCCCGTTGTTGTCAACAAGGGTAAACCGGCGGCTAATGAGCTGTTCGGCATGTTCTTTGGGGTTGTGAATAGTGGCCGAACAGCATATAAAAAGGGGATTGCTTCCGTAAAAGGCACATATTCGCTTCAGCCGCCTGATGAGATTGGCAAAGTGGCTGCCGAATACACCCTTGTAGCTGTGTATCTCGTCTATGACGATGAATTTAAGGTTCTCAAAAAGCTTTACCCATATGGTATGATGGGGGAGTATACCTGAATGCAGCATGTCGGGATTGGTGATGACGATATTGCCGGCAGCCCGTATGGCCTTGCGGGCGGACTGCGGCGTATCGCCGTCAAATGTATATGTCTTTATTTCGCATTCTGCGGCATCGATGAGCTCCTGCAGCTCGGAAAGCTGGTCCTGTGAAAGGGCCTTGGTGGGGAAGAGGTACAGGGCCCGGGCCTGCGGGTCTCGTATCATGTGCTGCAGTACCGGCAGGTTGTATGCCAGGGTCTTCCCCGATGCGGTGGGGGTTACCACGATCACGTCCTCGTTGCGCCTTACCGCGTCGTATGCCTCCCGTTGATGGGAGTAAAGACGTTCAATACCCCTTTTCCTGTACACGTCAACGATACGCGTATCGGCATCATGGGGAAATTCGGCGTACTTCGGGGGTACCGGTTCCACCTTCCACCAGTGTGAAACATTTTCCATGAACTCTTCCCGGGTACCCAGGTATTCTATGAGCTGCTGTATATTCATGTCAACTTTCGTATACCATACATATGTTCCGTGACATAATATTTCATTCAAGCGGGGGTTTTTGTCAACGTGATTTTTATTACATGTTATCACGTTTCAGGGCTCGCTGGAGTTCCCTGTCGGCTTCACGTTTCTGAATGGTCTTTCTCTTGTCGTAACGGGTTTTACCCTTGCCAAGGCCAAGAAGAACTTTCACCCGGCCGTTCTTTATGTAAACCTTGAGTGGCACAAGGGTAAATCCTTTTTCTTTGAGTTTACCGGTGAGGCGCTTTATTTCCTGGCGGTGTAGAAGAAGTTTACGTTCCCTGGCAGGCTCGTGGTTAAACTGGTTGCCCATTTCGTATGGTGATATGGTCAACCCCACGATATAGGCTTCCCCGTCCTTTATCCGGGCATAGGCTTCCTGTATGCTCACTTTTTTCTGACGAACCGCCTTTACCTCGGTTCCCCTGAGAACAATACCCGCTTCCATGGTATCATCAATTTCATATTCGAAGCGTGCCTTCTTGTTCTTTGCGATATCTATTATGCGGTCTTCCATTTGGTGTTGCTCACTTTCAGTGTATGATGATGTAGTGCTGTAACAGTCAGCATTGCCGGTCAATTCATTTTTTGGTGATTTATATTATATTCACAGGCATTTCATAATATTTTTTGTTTTTCACTCTTTCCGCATGGCAAGGTAGGCTCCTGCGGCGATGAGGATAGTACTCAACCAGACGAACCATATAAGCCTTTTAAATGACACTTCCACGATGGCGCTGTCACCCGGAACAACGGCATCTTTTGGTGGTTCTAAGTATAGCTGAATAATCTTATCCGAGACACTGAAATCCATGAGGGCAGCGGCTCTTTGTGTTCCCGGAAGAGTAGCCTGTATCTGGTTACGTCCCTCTCCCTTAAGGAAAGAAATGCCCGGTGAGATCATGTGTGTGCGGTTGTTACGGGTTACCTGCAGCCTGGCGAAGACCTTTACCTGTCCTTTCATCATTTTCATACGGTCAACATCAAACCCGAGAAACTTTATGCTGACATCCTGCAAGCTGGCAGTTTCTCCCCGTCTCAGCATGGCTGTTGAGAGTTTCTCTTTTCCTTCCGTGTACTGTACGGGGGCAATGTAGACGTCCCTGAAAAGTCCGTAATCTATATATGGTTCACGGTACAGGGAATTCATGGTGTCATCAATGTAATAGGGGGTTTTTATCTCTTCAACTGTTCTTCCATGCTTGTACGTGAATACAAGGTCTGATCTTTTCTTGTCGGTAATTCCCCTGAAGGTGAGGAGCATGGAGTCTATTTTCGTTTCCCTGTTCTGTACAAGTTCTTTCTGAACAGAATGGGAGTGAAGATTAGATGCAATAATACCTATTACCAGTAATGCGACACCCATATGGGCGATCCGTGACGCAGAGATGACCTGTGATTTGCCGGTTACCAGGCTGGCAATATTCTGTATTATGTGAAATATGGCAAGTACCGTGAACACGTATGCCACAATGCGGCCGGTATGCTGTAAGTTGAAAAGAATCCCCAGCAGTATTGATGACAGGCCGGCTGCCAGCAGAAATATCCTGCTTTTGAGTTTGCCGGTAAGCACAAGGGTTGCCATAATAAGTAAAGTCAGTATGAGAATACCCAGTGGTATGGAGAGGGTGTTGTAGTATCCCGGCTGCACGGAGAATGGCCTCTGAGAAAAAATGCCGCTCAGGATGGGCATTGTTGTTCCTATGAGAATGAAAAGGGTATAAAAAAGCATGGTGAGCATGCCGTATACAAGCAGGTTATCATAGGAGAACAGGGACTCGGAAAGAGGTTCCCCCTTCATCTGTGACCATCTGCTGATATACAGGAACGCACTTATGATGATATAAAAAATGATGAAAAAGAGTATATGCATGGAATACCCAACATTGCCGAATGAATGAACGGAAAAATCAGATAATACACCGCTTCGCGTAAGAAACGTGCTGAACAATACAAGTACGAAGGACGCAATGGCAAGGAATGTATTGGTGCGTACAAGCACGCCCTTGCGGCGCTGTAACAAAAGGCCGTGTAGAAGGACAACCAGCACAAGCCATGGTATGAGGGAGGAGTTTTCAACGGGGTCCCAGCCCCAGTACCCGCCCCAGCCAAGCACCTTGTAGGCCCAGTATCCACCCATGAATATGCCGATACCAAGGAAAAGCACCGTGAAGCTTACCCACCTGTAGGCGCTTCTCAACCAGTTATTGAAGTCAGAGTGCATCATGCCGGCAAGGGCGTAGCCAAATGGTACGGTTGCGGCGGCGTATCCCAGGAAAAGTACGGGTGGATGCAGTATCATCCATGGATCCTGTAAAAGGGGATTCAGCCCTCCGCCGTCAGACGGGACAAAACCTTCACTTTGAAAGCCGGCAATATGGGCAAAGGGGCTTTTCATCGCCAGAAGGATGAGTATGAACATCTGGGTTATGGTTATCACGAAAAGAAGGATGTTTTCGTACCTGTCTTTCAGGCGAATGACTATTACGCCAATTACGGAAAGGAGCCATGCCCACAAAAGAAATGAACCTTCCTGTCCCGCCCAGAAAGCAGCGATCTTGTACAGTATGTGCAGGTCCCGGGAAGAATAGTTGAAGACATACTGGTACTGAAAACTATTGCCCAAAAACGCGGCAAAAAGCATTATTGACGCGAAAGTGAGAAAGGCTCCCGAAAGATAAAAAAGGCGATGGGCAATCCCCAGCGACATGCGGTTTCCGCCGGCACTTCTTGCCAGGAAGATCAGTGTAAGAACGGAGATCCCAAGTGATAACAGTATCAATAGTGTTCCCAGGTTCATCATTTCTGCTCCTTCGTATATTTTGACGGGCATTTTACAAGCAGGCGTTCCGCAACAAAGGTTTTGGTTGCGCTATCGTAACTGCCCAGTGCAACCACCTGCTGCGCGTGTTCAAAATTCAACGGTTTAGTTCCCTCGTGTGCTATCTTCAGTCTTGTCCCTTCATCATTTTTCATGTGAAACGAAAAAGATCCCTCGGTATGCCGTACCGGTGGTGTTTTAACAAGCTTGCCAATCACCTGTACGTATTCACCGGATCCGATTGCCTGGTTAAAGGATACATACGGTGTCATCATATCACTCATCGAATAAAATGCAACACCTCCAAAGAAGAACACCAGGATAATGATCAGTATATACTTAGCTTTCATTGATTTCCTTCTCCAGTCTTGATATGGTCCTGTGAAGATATACCAGGTACCCTGCAATGCCAAGCCAGGTGATCATAACCACTGAAAGTACCGTGTACAGGGCATCACTGGTTTTCTCTGCTGTATGTGCCGCTGTCTCTACGCCGGGTACGGAAGCAGAAACAGGAAGCGTGGCCAATAACATTATTGCTAATAGTAGTATATACATATATTTAAAGAAGGTCATTATTCTTATCCTCCAACTTTTGTTGTAGTACTGCTGTTCTCAACTGCAGGGTATACAGGTACAGGAAAAACAGGGTAAACGATATAACTGAGATCACCAATGTTAACTTAATGGCCGGATCCATTTCAACCCTGTTACCTGTGTCTACTATAGCATCCGGGTGAAGTGAATCCAGTACCCTTGGTATTACGAATACCAGGAATGGTACGGTTACCATGGCAAAAACAAGATAGGCAGATGAAAGGGTATTCCTTTCAGGGTTGTCTTTCAGGGCAGCATGCAGGCTGAAATAGGCTATGTATATGAGCAGAAGCACCACGATTGATGACTGCCTCGGATCCCAGTTCCAGTAACTGCCCCAGCTTGCCTTTGCCCACAGGGAGCCCGTGACCACCGTTATGACACAGAATACCATTCCCAGGCGAGCGGCATGAAATGCCTTGGTTTCCATTAAGGGAAATCGTTTGTTTCGGTCCCACAGGTACAAAAGTGAGGACAGGCCGGACATCACGAATGCCAGGACTGTTATCCATGCAACCGGAACGTGAAAATACAGTATTCTGCTGGTCTCTCCCAGTATTGCTGCCGGTGGTGTCCAGAGAAATGCCAGTAGTATTGACACCGGCATTAGTACGTAGAATAAGCTGAGTAATATGGTATAAGCCATACTTTTTAACCTTTCCGGGGGAAACGTGTCAGTTGTCCCTGTGATAGTGGGTAAGCTTATTTGGTTACAGTATTCTCTGTAAAGCTAAAAAATGAAAAAAATGCTATGCTTCCTCCCATACCAGCGGGAAAAGGAGATACGAAACACACAGTAACGCCATGGAAAAGGCTGTTAAGAAAAGTATATTGTTCCATGTAAAGACCATGCCATGGGTAATACAGCGGGTTGTTGCGTCAATGGTTACCCACAGGATGGGAAGGCTCACAGGAAAAGAAAGTATGGTGAAAAGAGATCCCCTGCCGCCTGATTGCGATACGATGGCCCCGATTATGGTGGTTGCCGCGGTGATAGAAATGCCACCTGCAAGTGCGGTAATGAGAAAGGGGATAGGTTCGTATACATTGATGGAAAAAAAGAAAATACAGAAAGGCAGTATCAGTATTTCAAGCGTGATACACATGATTATATTGTATAAAAGCTTGGATAGAAAAATTATTTCAACAGGTGTGTGAAGCTTTAGAAAAAGACTGGTGGATTCCTCGTGTTCCCGTACGAACACGTGGGCAAGGGAGTTCATGGCAGAGAAGAACAGTATTATCCAGATGAATATGGCCTGTATCCCGGGGCGCATTATTGTGCCGCCTGTGGCGAAACTGATGGAAAGTGTTATGATAAAGGCAAATGCCATTGCCACATTCACCGCGTAGCGGCCGCGGAACTCGACGGTGAAATCTTTTTTAATGTTATTGATTACTATTCTGACCAAGATCAATGCTCCTGTGGCAGAGGTCTGCTTCGTGGGTTTCGTTCGTAGCTATGCACATTAGTGTAACTTTTCGAACACTTTCAAGGTATTCGTATACAATGTCCTTCCCGTGGGTATCCAGGTTGGATCCGGGTTCGTCCATGAAAAGGATCCCCGGGCTGGTAACGGTTGCCAGGATCACCTTGAGCCGCTGAAGCATGCCGGTGGAATACTGTGATACGGGTTTATGTCGATGTTGATACAGCTGGAACTTCTCAAGTGTATGTTGTAACATGTTCTCATCAAGAGGGGTATTGCCAAGGGCAAATTGTATATTCTCCATGGCGCTCAGTTCCCTGTATGGCATCAGGGCGGGGGACACCATCCCCAGGTGCCTGTATAATTCCCTGGCGGGGATCTCTTCCTCCCGGTACCGGTGGACAATATTGCCCCTGTCCGGTCTCCGAAGCCCGGCTGATATGAGCAGCAGTGTTGATTTGCCGGATCCATTTGGGCCGGTTAAGGCCATGGAATCTCCAGTTTTAAGAGAAAAATGGATACCACGAAAAATAATATTATTCCCGAACCGTTTCCCAATATTTTCAGCTTCTAAACTGTAGGTCTGATGTACCATGCCCTGTTTATGGCCCTATAATGAAACTGTGACTTTTTTGGATTCCATCTGGATAATGGGCAGTTGTATACGTTTTGTTCCCATTATCCGGTCAACCTCTTCCTGTGATGCGATACGGTATAACAATCGAACAGAAATGGTTACCTTCCCAGATACGCTTGCCGGCAGAAGTACTCTTTCCACGGCTGTTTCCCCGGGTTTTATCCTTTTATCTTCAAGGATTTCCCGTGCTTTTGCGATGTTCTCAACGGGTTCGCCCCTGCCGTTGCCGAACACGGTGTGATAAAGTATGGTGTTAGCAGGAAGATATCCTTTCTCGTCAGTTTTGCCACTTGAATAGAGGATAGTACCTTTCTGGTTTGTAACTATGATCTCCAGCCACATCTGGCGTACATCGGTAAGGCCGGTGGGAAGCTTGTGTCCGGCACCGTTATTGGTAACACGCACTTTCAGGGTATTGTCTTTTATATTGCTGGTGTCCAGCGACAACTCAGCCGCGTGCTGCAGCCTGTCAGTGGCCATACCGGCTTTCTCTTCGTCCCCGAATTGAGCTGGAACTACGGAATTCCCTCCCACGAAATAATGGGTGAAAATGTGCTCACGCTCGGGAGCGCCGAATGCTGCTGTTCCCGGGTTCTTTGGACGCTCTGTTGAACCTGTGGCGGGTACATCCGGACGGTGATACATGTGGCATCCCTGGCAGGGAACATGAGTTTTGGGATCACCCGTGTTGTACGGGCTTGCCAGCCATTCCTCGTAGGTGGTCTCAAGCTTTGTACCGAACGACACATGGCGAACATCGTGACAGGTGCCGCAGATCCTTGAATCGGTATGAAATTCGGAGTAAGCCGATTCATGGTAGCTGGATTCCGAGTCCTTGAATGGACCGCGTTTTATTCCCGGATCGGCGCTCCCATTGCCCGGATCGTACTTGAAGTGGGCGTTGTATGGCTTGCGTGCACCTGTTATCGAGTGGCAGTAATCACACTGGATACCTTCTTTCGCGATCTCGGGAATTTTTTCGGCCTGTTCCATCTCCTGGGTGACGGTTTTTGGGAAACCGCTGATATACCCCACCGGCACATGGCATTTTACACACATTTCAGCTTCTTTCAGCTCGTCAGGATCAGGTTTTGCTTCAGCCTTCAGCTGGTTAAGATAATGTCGGGCAAATTCAAGGTATACGGGATCTTTCTGTGCAAGATTGTGCATTGAGTTCTGCCATTGCTGGTATATGGTTTCGTGACATCCACCGCAGGTTACAGGATCGATAAAACGTGTCAGCTGGTAATGCGGCGTGGTGGCGCAGGTGATAAAAATTACCGGAACCAGGAAAATCATGGAACCAATCAGGATGGATATTCGTTTTCGCATCATAGGATCACCCCTGAGCAGGTATGTATTTTTACTACAGTGAAGCAGGAGAAATGCACCAGTGCAAGCAAAAAAAAGAACAGCCGGCAAGGCTGTTCACACGGGGGAAGAGTTCATAATGGAATTGTATGTTATTCTTTAAGCTGGCTTATATGATGCAATACGCTGCTGGCATATTTTTCAGGATAGCAGACAGGGCCAATATGCTTTCCCGGAAGGATATCCAGGTGAAGACGGGTGCCATTCGCGGCGGCTCCGGGGTAGAATGTTTGCCAGAATGAATCGGTTGTGCTTTTATCCGGCTTCGGCCTTTTGCTCCTGCCAAGTATATCTTCGGGATCAAAGAGGGAATCGTTGGCACTGAAAACCACACTCAGGTGTTGCAGGTGGGGGACGGGGAAATTTCTGTCGTCCCCGTACAGGGTACAGTCCCTGGTGTCACGAAAATTGCGAAAAAGCTTTACGAGGGTAAGGTTGCCGTCAAGACAAGATGAACATGACCGGGCGGTATCACCTGTCATGCCTTTTATCACGCCAAACCCAGAGTCAAAAACCGCTCCCGCATAGCCCTTGAATGACTCGGTTGATATCCGCATGCTTTCCCAAAGGAAGCTGGCCATAAGGCAGGATGACGCGGTACAGGAGCTGTTCCCCCATTCCAGGTAGCCTGCAGGGCTTACTTGTGCAAGGTCGATAACCGAATCCTGGTAATTGCTGGCAAACCTCCTGGCAAGGAGGCTTCCATGGGACCATCCTATTGCGGATATCCTGGCTGGGATCACCCGCTGGTTTTTCCCTGCAGGGACGTCTTCCATGTTGCCGTTAACCAGCACTTCGGAAGTTGTAATGGGGCGGAACCCGTCCACCTCTATATGCATGCCATGGAGAATATGGCGTACCATGGTCATGAGCAGCACGTCTTTCCCATTATCTCCACGCCATGCGGGATTTTCACCGAATGGTGTATCACATACCGGGATTATGACAACTCCTGATCTCGATTTGAGGGCCAGCTGTGACGAGAAGTTGTAGCCGTCACCAGGTCTCTGGGCATGACCGTGGAAAAACACGATAACAGACCCATCAAGTTTCCCTTCCCTGAGGTTCCTTGTTTTCTGTCCTGGTGTACGGGCGTCAATGAGAAGGTAATCGCCTCTTATTGTTTCACTATTGAATGTTAATTTCAGGGAATGTGTATCGGGATCTTCAGGGATACTTCTCTGTGCAGCGAATGCGGTTGAAAGAAATATCATGGTGAGAATTACTGGTAGTACACGTTTCAGTTTCATGAATCTCCCCTGCTATAAAATCTGACCGGATGGTTTGTATTTAACCATTGAACTTTACCTGTCATTTCTGTCAAGAGAATATTCAAATAAAAAAATCCCCCGGGAAAGAGGGATTTTTTTACCGTTCTTTTCCCAGTCTCTTCCGGACATGCACTTGGCAGTGACTGCACTTACGGATGCTGACTACATGGATATCTATCGTGCAATGGGAATTGACAGTGACAATTCAAAAAGGCTGCAAAAACGTGCCCGTGCAGACGAGGCGTTAAAGGCTGTACGCAGGGATGTCCGTGAGGCAGTGAGATTGTCCATAGATTCAACACCTACACTTTTCATTAACGGTTCCAGGATGGTGGGAGTCCCACCGATTATATTGTATAGAAAAATTTATTTTTTTCTTTTTACCTCTTCCAGAACCCGCAGTATTTCGGGTAAAAGCTGCTTTTTACGGGAAAGGACACCCGGGAGATGGTATATGTGCTCATCTATACTGGAATAGCGGAGTTTCTTTTCGCAGGCTGGCATTTCCGTGGAAAGAAGCAGGCTGTCTTCCTTGACGATGTCGCTTACCATAAGCATGGTCCAGTCAAGCTGATGCTGGCTTTGTATCCTCTCAAGGGCCTGGAATAGCCTGTCCCGTGCATCATCGAGGTCGGTAAGGGTTACTACCTCCACCTGGCCAATACCAACCCGAAAACCGTATTCCGAGTACTCTTTGAAATCGCCGGAGACCACCTGTTCGGGATCCATGGTTCTCAGGCTGTCGGTGGATGCGAACATGTCATATCCCAGTTCCTGGTAATCCATGCCGGCAATGGATGCAAGTTCCCTTATGGCAGTTATATCTTCAGAGGTGGTAGTGGGTGACTTGAGAATGGCGGTGTCTGACAGTATACCTGACATGAGCAGTGCTGCAATATCAGCAGAAATGTCCACATCGTTGAACCTGTACAGCTGGTACACCAGGGTGCAAGTGCTGCCTGCCGGTTTGGCATATACGTAAATGGGGGTACGTGTTTTTATGGTTCCAAGGCGATGATGATCAATTATCTCAACTATCTCGGCGGTATCGGCACCGTCAACAGCCTGTGAAAGTTCGTTATGATCGGTCAGGATCAATTTGCGGGGTTTTCGCTGTATGATATCCGACCTGGTGATAATTCCCACAAGTCGCTGTTCATCCAGTACCGGCAGGCCCCTGTAATCAACCTGCAGGAGGAGTTCGCGGGCATTGTCCAGGTAATCATTTTCACTAACAGATGGTACATCTGTTGTCATGATGGATTTTACGGGTACGCTGAGATTGAGCAGCCGGTGAGTATCAGCAGTATCCAGTTTCGAGATATACACCCATCCCCTGTAGTTGCTGAAATCAGCCTGTATCTCATCCGTGTTCTTCACGCCGGTAATGACGATGGCAGGGAACTGATTTTCAATGGCATACTCTATTATTCTTTTCCGGTTCCCTGCAAGCAGTATGGATTTATCTGGTCTCAGTTTTTTCAGCAGTTCAATTGATCGCTCAAAGTGCATGGCGCCAATGACGATCTCCGCGTTGAATTCTTCAGAAGCACCTTCACGTAAAAAGTGACCGGGAATAACGGCCGGGAAGTTTCCGGGCCGGATCAGGTGACGGGGCTTCTGAGAGATATCCTCTGCGCCCAGCAGCTCGGTGACAGTAAGCTCGTAGAGGCTGACGATCCCCCTGAAAATGTCACCACCATGTATAACGGGAACGATACGTATGCGCATTTCTTCGATATAACGTAATACCCTGAAAACAGGTTCATTCTCGTCCACAGAAATTACCCCCGGGGTCATGGCATCCTTTACCCTGGGATACATGTCTTTTACGAACACCGGTGGTGTAATGTTGAAACGTTGAAAGATGTACCTGGTCTGGCGGTTGAGATTGCCGCAACGCGCGGCAACATATTCATTGGTCTTGTCCAGCCGGTTCTTGAGCTCCGCGTAACAGTAGGCTGAACTGACCGAATCGGTATCGGGGTTTTTATGCCCCGTAACAATTATGGTATTCATTTATATTCTCCAGGTCATTCACCCGGGCCTTCAACGATGGCTATGGCGCGGGGATACAGCAATGATATCAAGGCGTATAATTCCCATGCGAACGTAATAAATCCACCATAACCCAGTACCGGCATCTCGAAAAGTTTAATGTGACCAAGGATGGGAACGGTATAGTACCATTTTGTATGGGCCCAGAAATTCCAGAATTCCCAGAGATAGCCGCATACCAGTCCGGCGATGGCAAGACCCAGGATGGAGGTATAATCACCCTTCTGCATTGCCCTGAGCAGCGAGGGGCCTCCCAGGAGATAGTTCATCGGTTCAAGCAGCATCACCAATCCCGTCCACACGAAAACGGCAGTGTATTCAGCCAGGTAAGTGTTGCGTGCCCACTCAAGCCAGAAAAAGAGGTCAGGGTCGGCCGCCCTGCCGGTAAAGTACATTGAAAAAGGTATAATCGGGATGGCCAGGAAAAACAGGCCAAGCACAAATAAGGTGACAAGCAGCCCCCTGCTGACCTTCAGCTGTTTCCAGCTTATTTTCTTCATTATGATCCGTATAACGCCGTAGGTTAAAAGGACCCCCGGGATAATCGTGGCAAATGACCACGCGTATCCCAGGTAGCGCAGGGAAAGTGGGCTGGTCAGGTTGATATAATGCCAGTTGGAGAGAAAGATATTGAACCATTCAAACATCCACCAGCTGATGATGGAGATAAGGACAACGGGAAAAATTGTCCCTGTTGTAAGGTAGGAGTATCCACGGGCACCGCGCAGGATGGCATCGAATGCCAGTATGAGTCCCGTCCACAGTACAGGGGTTGCCCACCTGGTAAGGGTGTCGACCTGGAATATGAGACAGGTCTGCATGAACACGATAAGCAGTATGCCTGCATATAAATATAAGGGAATTCTTCTCTGTGCCATATTGGTTTCCTCCTGGATTATGCTGTAAAATATACCAGGAGAAAGTACAAATTGCAACAGCTATTACTCGCTGATGGCATCGAGGATGGTGCTGACCACGTCTGACCTGTTGAGGGTATAGAAATGAAAACCCGGTACGCCCCATTCCTTCAGCTCCCGGCACTGTTCAATAGTGTACCGTATGCCCGCCTCGCACATGGCATCCTTCGAATCGCACTGCTGAAGTGCCCCGGTCAGTGCAGCAGGAATTTTTGGGGCACACATCTGTGTTATCTTTTCGATCTGGGAGAAGTTTGTGACCGGCATTATTCCCGGAACGATGGGTACATGGATACCGGCGGCCATGCTCATGTCAATGAAACGAAAAAAATCCTCGTTATCGAAAAAAAGCTGGGTAATTATGAATTCAGAACCGGCATCCACCTTCTTCTTCAGGTTCTGTATATCGGTCTCAAGATCCGGGGCTTCTATATGCCCTTCCGGGTAACCGGCAACCCCGATGGTAAAACCATCAATCTGGTGTATAAATTCAACCAGCTGGCTGGCATATGAGAACCCGTCAGGATGGGGTGTAAAACCTGTCTCACCCGCGGGGGGATCTCCCCGAAGGGCCATGATATTATCCAGGCCCAGTTCCTTCACGTGTTCAAGGTATTCCCTGATCTCTTTCCTGCCTGCTCCCACGCAGGTAAAGTGTACCAGGGGCATCATGTGAAGCTGGTCGCGGATCATCATGGCTATATCCAGTGTCTTTTCGCGGGTAGAGCCGCCTGCCCCGTAGGTCACCGATATGAATCCGGGATCATATTTCTTCAGGTCTTCAAGGGCCGATACAAGGTTTTCCATCCCCCCGTCCGTTTTCGGGGGAAAAACCTCGAAGGAAATTACGAATTCTTTCTGGTATTTCTCTGCAATGTTCATACGTCACTTTTTCCAGTTAATTATCATGCATATCATTTTCTTAAAAAGCGTCCTTAATTGCAATATAATTTTTGATACATGTTTTTTGTTTTACAAATAAGAATGATGATAATAATATAGGCCAATGCCCAGCTAAAAAGCATCTATCTACAATTACCCGGTATTTCATATACCTGGTACATCAAAAAATTTGCCCTTGCATCCGATTATCAGTATTTTTTTACATTCGCAGTATGGGGATGTAAATGAAGAAAGAAAAAAATATATTCGTGATAAGGAGGATGGCATGAGACGCCTGACTACTACTGTAGGAGTTGTTATTGCCGTTATTTTCATAACAGGTATGGTTTTTGCCGAAATACGGGTGGTGACCGTTAAGGGTGACGCCGCGTACAAGCGAGCCGGGAAATGGTTGAACCTGAAAAAGGGAAAGAGGCTTGCAGAGGGTACACTCATAAGTACGGGGGCCCGCTCAAGCGCGGTGCTGGCGGTTGACAAGAGTGTTTTACGTGTACGTCAACTTACTACTATGAAGGTGTATGCCCACAAGATAACCAAAAGCGGTTCTGATACGCATGTTGGGGTAAAGTACGGTTCAGTAAATGCACGGATCAAGAGGGTAGGCAAATTAAAAACCAGGTTCAAGGTGAGTACACCGGTTGCAACTTCCAGTGTGCGGGGAACCGAAGAGAATGTCTTTTACGGGGTGCGGACGGGGATGCTGACCCACGCTCCATCCGGAACCCTGTGGGTTGGTAATAATAAAGGTGTCTTCAGCAGGATTACCGGTAACATGAAATTCAACCTGCCTTCGGGGAAGGGAAGCCCCAACCCGCTGCTGCTATGGCTGCAGAACAAGTCCCAGGTACCCATTTTCCCTGATAACCTGACCGATCCGGAGAAAGACTTTTACAGCAATTTCGGAGGGGATCTTGGTTCAGAACCGCAGAACCCGGGACAGGTGCTTGACCAGCAGCTGAAGGGTATGGCCTCGGTTAACCTTGTGATCGAGTGGGTCAACTGAAAGGAGGCGGTTATGCGTAAGGCAGCAGTATTACTGGTAATTCTCCTGTTTCCTGCGGCATTGTTCTCCCAGGGGGCAGGAAACGTGGCGCTCATAAACGAGATTGCCGATAAGCCCGTGGTGAGTAATGGTGATGCGGTTACCATGTTCGTGCTCATTATAGATGAACGGGACAGGGGATTCGATGCCAACGTATCGAAACTGAAAGAAAAGAATATACTGAAAGATGAGCAGCTGAAAGAGAATGATCACATGCGGCAGGGGCAGCTGGCACGCATGATCGCGCGGTATCTTGACCTGAATGATTCTCTCATGTATTTCCTCGTACCTTCAAACAGGTACGCGGTCAGGGCATGCGTTGCCAACAGGATCATGAGCTACGAAGTTGGCGAATGGGACCCTGTCAGCGGTGGAGAGCTGGTGGAAATAATGTCAAAGGTATCGCTGCTGGCGGAAGGAGGTGAAGAATGAAACGATTATTACTGTATACATCCGTGCTGATCGTTCTGACCTTCCCTGCCGGTACCCTTTGGGCGCAGGACGAAGTGGCAACACCCGGAGAAGAGCTTTTCCCGGCCTACCAGGTTGACGAAGACATGAGGAAACTGGAACCCGCGGTACAACCCTTCATCCCCCAGTATGGAGGATGGATCACATCAACGGTCCTTGACGAGCGTGTTGATGGAACCACCCTGACCTCGTCCCTCACCCAGGTACGTATATGGTTGCAGATGGCCTTTACTGAAAACGTATACATGTACGTGAGGGGAAGGGATATATACCTTGCAGAAATTTACCAGGAGTACAGGGACATCGAGAATGAGAATACCGTTGACCTTGACCTGGGGTATATCGGCTTCAAAAATGATGACAGCACCCTGCAGCTGTTTCTCGGAAGAAAGTATTTCCTGGTGGGGACAGGGCTTGTGTTAAATGACAGGGCCGATGGTGCAGGGGTGAAGCTGTATTCTAATATGGTGAACCTGGAACTGTTCGGCGCGTATACCGGGTTTTTACAGGAGGATTCCAATCCATACAACCTGAGTACGAAGGATTTCTCAGAGGGTGCAGAACGAATTTTTGCAGGTGGAACACTTTCCAGGAACATCGGCAACCAGCGGCTTTACGTGCTTGGCGTGGCCCAGGTTGATATTGGCGACCAGGAGAGTGACAGGAAAAGCCGTTACCAGTCGCAGTATTACGGCCTGGGCCTTAAAGGTGTTATCTCGGACTCTCTTGACTATTATGCCGAGTGGGTATACGAGATGGGGACAAGCTACACCAGCGCCACAACAGAAAACGTGGAAGCAGATATACAGGCATTTGCCGCGCAGGCGGGATTGCAGTGGTTTCTCCCGTACCAGTTGAATCCTTCGTTGATCATCCAGTATGCCTTTGGCTCGGGTGATGAAGATAAAACAAATTACAACGATCCACGTGGAAACGTGCGTGGAAACGACACGGGCTTTCTCGGGTTTGGCACCTATGTAGGAGGGTATGCCCTGAGGCCGCAGCTTGCCAACCTGCACGTGATACGCGGTGGAGGGTCCTTTACCCCGTTTTCAACCATGCAGCAGTTCTGGCTGCAGCGCCTGTCCCTTACCGCAAAGTACAGCTACTACATGAAACACAGGGCTGCAGGTGTTATCAACAGCGGTGAGGCATCTGAACCTGAACGGTTCGTGGGACACGGGGGCGACCTGCTTCTCAGGTGGAAAATATTCTATGACTTTTCCATCTTTGCCGGGTACGCGGTTTTTCTTCCCGGGGATGCGTACCCTGACAGCGCGGACGAGAGGACATTCGCCATGGGTGGTGTGACCCTTGTGTTCTGAATAACCTGTGATGACGCGGCACCTGCCCTCACGGCAGGTGCCGTTAATTATAGATCTATTCTTTTTGATACAGTTGACAAAGAATCCATCCCGGTTTTGACAGTTACCTATAAATTTCTTGACACTTGCAACATTATATGAAATCATTTTTTATGATGGTAAGAGGTTTGCTTGATTTTATATTAAATTTCTTTACTTTACTGTCCGAGTATTATAGAAGGATATGATATCATAATTTAATTAACGGATTATTCTGTCAGTAAAATAACTGTAAAAGGAGTCGACAATGAAAAGGGAGGTCAAGACTGTTATATTGTCATTGCTCATTGGCGGTCTAATTCTTCTTGTCGGTGAGGGCAATATAATGTTACAGGCGCAGGAAGCGCAACCGCAGGAGAAGAAGAAACAAGACGGCCTTGTCGAAGACTGGCTCAACGATTTTGAAGCCAGTGAAGACTGGAGGGCCGCTGCCACCTGTCCGCTTGGTGACACCAAGATTCGCAAGATTCCCGGCAAACCAAGACCCCTGGGAGAAGATGGGAAAGTAATTGAGTTCCCAGATACAATTACTGATGATAACGGTATCACGCATGAGAACCAGTATGTACTTGGCGTGAAAACATACTTTCTGGACAGGGGATTTGACAGGGTAGAGGTATTTCCTCCCAATGAATATATCATTCGCGGAAAAGCCAAGGAGATGAAGGTATGGGTACTGGGACGAAAGTTTCGCCATACTTTATTCGTGAAGTTGAGGGATTACAAGGGAAAGATCCATAAGATCAAAGTAGGAAGGCTGGATTTCTGGGGCTGGAAGGAGCTTTCGGTAATCATACCCGGGTGGCTGCCGCAATCGGCAAGCTATGCCATGCTGGATAAAAATTTGCATTTTGTATCCTTTTTTGTGGAAAGTGATATATATGAAGTCCCGGGCACTTTTTATTTCTATCTTGATAACTTCAGGGTAGTCACCGATCTGTCCGAATTTACCGGTGATACAACCATTAAGGATACTTGGTAAAATTCATGCCGTGCAGGAAAAGAATGGAGGCTTTATTATGAAACGTAGACGTTCACATTCCGTTCTGGCAATCATAGCTGTTGTTGTTCTCGTTGCCGGGGCTGCTACACAACGGGTACAGTCTAAAATTAATACCAATGTGCCGCAGGATATCAGCGAGGAGGAATTGATTGCCAGGGTAGTAGAGGATTTCGAACAGCAGAAAGACTGGAAACTTGAAACAACGCCGAAACAGAATCCTGACGCGAAAAAGAATCCTGTCCCGGCCCTCGAGTTGAAATATATAAGCGGTGCCCCATCTGCGCTTGAGCCGGAGAAGTGGTCACCCGACAAGAAGGGTATGGAGGCAAAGCAGTGCATTGGTGTTCATTTCAGGTTCAAGTATCCCGGCAACAACTCCGTACACCTGCTTCCTCCACCGGAAGTTCGGTGGGATGATCCAACAAAGGCTGTAACAACATATGATTCCAGCCTGCAGAAGGAGATCCAGGAACGCGCCCTGCAGCTTCCGGGGCGGGCGAAGGCAATCTCGATCTGGGCCCATGGACGCGGGAACGCGTACAGGCTTGAAGTGTGGGTAAAGGACTTCAAGGGTGATGTACATATTCTGCCAATGGGGTCTTTGAACTTTGTAGGATGGAGACCCATGAAAGCAGAGGTCCCGGAATACGTTCCGCAGGAAGTCAATTCCTATCCCCAGACCAAGGTGACCAAGATCATGCGTTTCGTGATCAGGGCGGAACCTGATGCCATTGTTGAAGATGTATACTTGTTTTTCGATCAGCTGAAGGTTCTTACCGATACCTTTGAAGTCAACTTTGATGGTCAGAATCTGCACAAGGTATTCGAAGGGGAAACGCAGCAGGGACAGCAGTAAGCCGGTAATATAACAGTATTTTAAGGATATAACGTGGCCCAGTCCTTCTCAGGATGGGCCTGCGTGTATAAAAATAACAAAAATACTTGCATATTTGTCCAGTAATTTGTATATTTGTATTAGAATTGTAGAATGAACTGGGTCTACAGTTGTCTTTCCTCACAAATTAATAATCCTTTTGCGTAACAATATGATTTTGAAATAATCTATTTGATGCCGGGGGTTATGGTATATTCAGGGCCTCTCAAATTCCCTGATAATGGTGAACATTATTATATATATGTGCTGTTACGTCCAAACGTACAGTTACAAAGGAGTATGACATGGAAAAAGAGAAATTGCTGGAAAAACTGAACTCTCTATTAAAGGAAGAGTTGTGGGGACGACTTGATCCCAAGGATATAGGAATTTCCAAGTTCAGGATACTTGATGACCTGTTCAATAACATCGTAAGCCAGGGACTGGTTGAGGACACTCGGGAGGTTTGCTATAAGCATCTCGATGAGCATAATGATTCAGTTACGGCACGGTATCTTACCGGCCTTCTTGGATATCATACGGATACCATGGAAGAAAAGATACAGCTGAGAAAGCTTATCGATCTTTACATGAGGTATCACAAGTGGGCAGTGGTTGAGGTAATTTCCGAAAAGGTGCTTGAGTATGGTGAAAACAGTGTTGCCCTTAAAGCACTTGCCACCAGCCTTGAAAGGCTTGGTCGAAGCCGGGAAGCTATTCCAGTATGGGAAGATCTGCTGAAAATTGACAGGTTTGACGCGGACGTAGCGAAAAAACTTGCTTTTGCCATCATCGATGATGATCCGGAAAAAAGTATTCAGTACATGAAGCTGTCCATCGAGGGTTTTATAAAGAACGGTGAATATGGCGAGATAAGTGAATTGTGGAACAAGCTGGTTGCCGTTTCATGGGAGGATATACAGTTTTTTGAAAGAATTGAAAGAATGCTGGTAGATGCCAGGCAGGAAGGACTGGCAGCAACCCTGCTGAAAACACTTCTTCACAAATACAAGGACGAAGAAAATCCTGATCAGTCAATAGAGCTATTAAAAAAGATACTGGAATACACGCCCGAGGATAATGCTGCGCGGCGTGATCTTATAAAACTGTATGAGAAAAAGTATAGTGACCATTCACAATACGAGCAGTTCCTGAAACTGTCAAAGTTGAATAATTTCAGGCATCCGGTAAAACATGCCATTGAAGATTTCGAGAACAGTATTATTTTCGACAAGGGTAACTATGCCTATCACAGGAGCTGGGGCGTTGGGAAAATCTCAGATATCGATGCGGATTCGATAGTTATACATTTAAGTGATAAACCTGATCACAAGATGTCCATACAGATGGCCCTGCAGGCCCTGACACCTCTGCCGTCTGATCACCTGTATGTGCGCCAGTACGAGGACCCGGAAGGCATGAAAGAGATATTCAAGGAAGATTTTATGAGTTTCTTTGAGATACTCATCAGGTCGTATGGTAAAGAAATTACCCTGGCCCAGATCAAAAAGGAACTTATCCCTGAATACGTGAGCCAGAAAAGCTGGTCTAAGTGGTGGAACAGGAAACGTACCGAGATAAGGAAAGATCCTCTTTTTGGTATTTCTCCTTCAAAGAAGGACCTTATATTTATGCGGGATAAACCCATTACTTTTGCGGATGAATTGCTGGACAGTTTTATAAAGGCTGATTCGTTCAGTTCAAAGCTCGATACAGCACTTGAGTTTGTGAATAACATCGATGAGAAAGAAGGGGAACCCGTCGCACATTTCTTCATTGATTATTTTATGGATAATCTTAAGGGAGACTCGGCTACCAAGCTGATCCTCTCGTATTTTATATTGCAGGGTTTTACAAGGTATATAGACGCGAAGAAGTTGAAACTGGATGCGGCATATAAAAATGTCATTCAGTTTATAAAGGACAACGATGACCTTCCGGCAATCTCGCGAAAGATCGGTTCGTACGATTACAAGAAAGATTTTGTGAACCTGGTTGAAGAGTCACGTGAAGACTGGCCGCAGGTAGTGTACGAGATACTTTTTGAAACCCCTGTTCGTATTCACAGGTATATTATCAATAATCTCATAAGAGCCCAGGAGTTCGGAGTGATCAACCAGTTCATTGACAGGGCGATTACCGGTGCCAAGCAGTATCCCGAAATATTTCTGTGGGTCTCGAGAAACCTTCTTACCAGGGCATGGGATTATGACTGGCTTGATTATTCACGACAGGAACTGGTTCTCACCCATTTCAGGATTCTAAAAGAGCTAAAGAAGATCGAGACCAGGGGCAACAGGTTGAAAAACATGGCCGTTGATATTCTTTTTGATAATGAAGAAGCTGTATTAAGGGAAATTATCAGCAATAACGATGTAACCTTTATACGAAAGATATATGACCTGTTTACAGGTGTTCCGTACGTGGAAGAATCCCAGGTAGAAAAGTTTTTTGATATGATCCTCCAGGAATATCCTGACTTCAAGGCATTGCCACAGGGCGAGGGTGATGAAGAACTGGCCCTGGATACGGAAAAACTTATCGTAACACAGGAAGGCTTTGAGAGGAAGCAGAAAGAACTGAATAATATGGTAAATGTTGAACTTGCCAACCTGACCAGGGAACTGGCAAAGGTTTCCGATGTCTCAGGTGATGTGAGGGAAAACGTTGAGTACAATACCCTCATGGAAAAACAGACAATCCTGAAAATGTCCATAAATAAGCTGGAGAACGAGATCAAGAAAGCAGAAATTCTTGACTTTGACTCAGTTTCAACGGACAAGGTTGATATTGGAACCACCATAAACGTTAAGAACCTTGACGATGGTACCGAAGAGATGTATACCATCCTCGGGCCATGGGACGCCGATTTTGAACGAAAGATATTATCATACCGTTCTCCAATTGCCCAGGAGCTCCTTGGTAAAAAGGAAAACGAAGAGATCAACATCAAGATCGGTGACGAGGTAAGAAAGTTAAAAATATTATCAATAGAGAAATATAAATGATGAACACCTTTGATGCGTATTTCCAGTACAAAAATAATACACTTTACTGTGATGGTGTGCCAATGGACCGCATTGCGCAGGAGTTCGGCACCCCCGTATACGTGTACACCGAAAAGGGTTTTAAAGAACGATTGAATGATATTGACAATTTCCTTGGTGACCTGCCGCATCTCATCTGTTACTCTGTGAAATCTAACTCGAACCTCTCGGTGTTGAAATTAATGAAAAAAATGGGAGCCGGTATGGACGTGGTTTCCGGTGGTGAGTTGTTCAGGGCGCTGAAGGTTGGTGTTGATCCGGATAAGATCGTGTATGCCGGGGTGGGTAAGACCGCCCAGGAGATAGAGTATGCCCTGACCACCGGCATCCGCATGTTTAATTGCGAGTCCTTCCAGGAAATTGAGGCCATCGATGATATAGCCCGCAAGCTGGGAGAAAATGCACGGATTGCCATACGGGTAAATCCGGATGTAGACGCCAACACTCATCATTATATCACCACCGGGAAGAAAGAGAACAAGTTTGGCATTACAGTTCCCATGTTGATGGATTACCTGGGTACGCTGAAAAATTTAAAAAATGTGACCCTGAAAGGCATCCATGCCCATATCGGGTCACAGATAGTCACTGTTGAACCTTTTCAGAATGCCCTGGACAGGCTTATTGCTCTCATAGAAAAGCTGAAAGGTGAGGGGTTTGACGACCTGGACTCTATAAACCTGGGTGGCGGTTTTGGTATTCGGTATGATGACGAAGAACTGTTTGATGTGGAAGCCTGGGCACAAATGGTAAGGGACAGGCTTGATGGTTCCGGGCTTATTCTGCTTGTAGAGCCGGGAAGGTATATTGCCGGTAATTCGGGCGCGCTTCTTACAAGGATCATTTATAAGAAGAAAAGTGAATCCAAGACCTTTCTTATTACCGATAGCGGCATGCATCATCAGATAAGGCCATCACTGTACGGGGCGTTTCAGCATGTACGAAATGTTGTCATGAGGGATAACACAGAAGTGGTGGACGTGGTAGGTCCCATCTGTGAATCAGGTGATTTCTTCGCCAGGGATCGTGAGATAAGTGGTTCAGAGCAGGGCGACCTGCTGGCGGTCCTTTCGGCGGGGGCCTATGGGATGACCATGGCTTCCCGGTATAATTCACACCCAATGCCGGCCGAGGTAATGGTTCATGAGGATGATTCCTTAAGCCTTGTAAGGAGACGGGAATCATATGATGATATAATCAAGCACGAGGTACTGTAAGATTTTCTGTTTTTTTATTTGACAAAAAGAGGTAACAGGCAGGATAGTTTATGCATATTATGCCGCGATGGCGGAATTGGTAGACGCGCTAGGTTCAGGGTCTAGTGGGCATTAGCCTGTGAGGGTTCAAATCCCTCTCGCGGCAATAAGAAAAGGCAACTCAAACGAGCTGCCTTTTTTTTATAATTTCTCCATCTGGTCCAGAAAAGCGCTTATGGGTTGCGCACCAGTAAATTCATACACTTCATTTATAACGATCTTTGGTACCGATGACACGTTATACTTGATGGCGAGATGCTGAAAGGTTGAGCTCTCAATCATGTCTGCCCTGATCTTCGGGTTTTCAAGGGCTATTCGGTGGGCGGTGGCAACTGCCTGCGGACAGTAGGGGCATGTGAGCGTGATGAACACTTCAACATGAATGTCCTTATCTATCTTTTTTATCCTTTCCACGATGTCTTTTGGCAATTCTTCACCTGCTCCCGATACTTCACTGAGGGCGGTAAGGAAGGAATTGATCTCGTACCCGCCGGGAATACCGAAAAAACGTATGCCCGTATCGGTACCCCTGTCATCAGTCACAAGCATTGCGGGTATCTTGTCAATACCGTACTTGTCCGCGGTGTCCCTGTCCTTAACGAAATCGTAAACCTCGAGTGTGATATTGCTGGACATTCCCGATAATTCTTTTATAAAGTCATGATTATCTTTGCACAACGGACATTCGAATTCCTGCGTAAAAAACAGTACCTTTACGGGATCTTTCAGGTTACCAAGAAGATCGGTAAGTTGTTTTTTTACATTGTCATCAAAAATTGCCATTTGAACCTCCGGTTATATGATTATTCCTGTTGTTTCAAGACGAATTCACAGGCCGATAATGCCGCCTTGGCTCCTTCACCGGCAGCAATTATGATCTGCTTATAAGGGACTGATGTAACGTCACCGGCAGCGAAAATGCCGGGCCTGCTTGTTCTGCAATTGCAGTCAATGATTACTTCGCCATACTGGTTCAGCTCGACCACCCCGTTGAATGGATCGGTATTGGGCTTGAGCCCGATTTCGATGAATATACCCTGGGCGGTAACATCCGCGGTTTTGCCTGTCTCCCTGTCCTGTACGGTAACTGCTTCGACCTGCTGCTGGCCATTTATCCCGGTTACCTGGTGAGAGTATAATATGGATACATTAGCATATCTGTTGAGCGTACCAACCAGTATACGGTCAGCAGTAAGGTGATCAAGGAACTGGACCAGGGTAACGCTGCTGGCAGACTTTGCCAGGTCAATGGCGGCTTCAACGCCGGTATTGCCGCCACCCACTACAACCACGTCTTTTTGCGCAAAAAGGGGAGCATCACATATTGCACAATAGGCTACTCCCTTGCCCTTCAGTTCTTTTTCGCCGGGGACGTTGAGCGTTTTCCAGCTGTTGCCGGTTGAAAGAATAAGGGTTTTTGCCTGGTACGTATTGCCGTCATCACATGTTACCTTTTTTATGTTCCCGTACTCGATAGAGGTTGCCCTGGCTCCCTGGACAAGCCCCATTTCGAATTGCTGCACCTGTTCATGGAACTTTTCAACAAGCTGTATTCCCTCAATATGCATATACCCCATGTAATTCTCAACGGTTGCGGTCTCGGCCACCTGTCCGCCAATATCCGCAGTCAAAAGGCCGGTAGTGACCCCCTTTCGCATGCAGTACACCGCGGCGGTAAGGGCAGAGGGGCCGCCTCCAATGATCAATACATCATATATCGTTGACGGATCGAGCTGTACGGCCCTGTGTTCTGCTTCAGAAATCCCGGGAAGATTTATATTGAACTCCATGGTGTCCTCGTTTGAAAAAATACCGTGCATAGAAGATTATAAATAGTATTTTATCCGTTGTGATGTGTAAAGTCAAGTTGCAAAACCGCCTAAGAAGAACGAGGAGGCAAAAAGGCCACCTCGCATTGAATAGAGGTGGCCCGGAGCATTTTGTTTCGTTATCTCAGAGAATTAAATTACTTGAGGATCTTGTTCATGGTCTTGTAGAGATAATCTATATGGTCAATGACCGCCTGCCTGGCTTCATCCGGCTTGCGGTTGTTGATGGCTTCCAGTATGTCAATATGCTGCTGGTAAATAGCTTTTGATGTGCCCTTCACTTTTGAAAGTTTTTCCCTGCTGTAGGGGAGCAGTTCCCTGAGTATGGTGGATATTGAACTGAGCAGGTGGGCAAATATTGTATTGTTGGTGGCCTCGTACAGGTTGTTATAAAACTTGGCATACAACTTGCCACCTTCCCTCTCATGGATCATGTTCTCCACGCCCATTTTCTCGAGTTCTTCCCTGAACTTGTACAGCTTGGCTATCTGCTCCTTGTTGGCACGTTCCGCGGCAAGTGCGGCGGCTTCAGAGTCAAGGATCCTTCGCAGTTCAAGAAGTTCCCATATTTTTTTATGGTCACCAGAGATCATTCCTTCTATGGGCGACCTAAGTGCATTATCCACAACAGATTTAACATATTTTCCTTTTCTGCCCTGGGATTCTATATACCCCTTAGCTTCAAGAAGTTTCATGGCCTCACGAAGGGATATCCTGCTGATACCAAAACGGCGTGTCATCTCAAGCTCAGAGGGCAGTTTGTCACCCGGCTTTAATACGCCGGTTGAGATAAGCTCAACGATCTGGTTTACAACCATGCTTGGTATGTCCGGGGCCTTTTCTATCCGGTTTATTGTTATGTCTATCTGCTTGGCTTTCTTATTCATTATTTCGTTCCCCTTTTCTTTCGGTTTAATTGTAATTACGTTCACCTTTTATTATAGTATAAAAGTATTGCAGAGATCAGTATATCCACCTGTTATAATGATTTTGGGTTCTAAACGTTTTGAAATAATAAGGATGGAATACTGATACTTGGAGGTCTTTGTTAACATATAATAAAATCAATACTTTGTCAACAAAATAATCTGTCCTCCTGATGTCGTACGGCGAAAACTTCGATATTGTCTTTAACCAGATTACAAATTAATGAACTGTGATATACAATTTTTAATTTGTATTATTATATCATCAAGGTGCAGAACTTCTAAAAAAAGTTGGTTAAAGCATATCCCCTTTTTTAGTTGACTGATGTGATGTGAACGTTAAGGCTTTCATGAATTACGGATAACAGGAAAACGTGTACGTAGATGAGAATAGTGATTACAGGACCAAAGGGTTCAGGGAAAAGTACCATTGGTGAACGGGTAGCCCAAATCCTTGATATCCCGTTTGTTGAAACTGATACGATTATTGAGGATATATACCGATCTGAAACCGGTACAGCCAGGTCATGCAGGGAAATAGCGGGTGAAGAGGGAGAAGAGTCTTTCCGGGAATGGGAATCCAGGGCGGTAGACAAGGCGGCAACACGTGACTGGAGTGTAATTGCCACCGGCGGGGGAACCTTTCTTAACCCCATCTTGAGAGAAAAGATCTCATGTAACGCCATCACCGTGTTGCTGATGGCTGAAGACGGCCTGCTCTGGGAACGTATGGAACGCACAGGGCTGCCTCCGTTTTTGGAGGGCGATGATGCACGTGAGAAGTACAGGCAGCGGGTTGAGAAACTGTACCAGGCAACGAGGCACAGGAGTGATATTGTATACACCGTTAACAGGGAAAACCAGGACATTGCGGCAGATGAAATTGTTGACAACCTTTCCCAGCTCCTGTCCATGCGAATGTTTTCACCGAGTAGCTTTGGCCAGGTTTTAAGGGTGACGTCATTTGGTGAAAGCCATGGTCCCGCCGTTGGAGCAGTGCTGGATGGGGTGCCACCCGGCATTGATCTGTCTCCTGATGACATACAGGCTGAACTTGATCGGCGCCGGCCGGGGCAAAGCCGTGTTACTACTTCACGAAACGAGACCGACCGGGTTGAGATACTTTCAGGAGTATTCGACGGGAAAACAACGGGAACGCCGGTATGCATGGTTGTATATAATCGTGACCAGGATCCTTCAAAATATGAAGCCATAAAGGATGTTTTCAGGCCGGGACATGCTGATTTCACCTTCTGGAAAAAATATGGTCTTCGTGATCATCGTGGTGGCGGGCGTTCGTCGGGCAGGGAGACCATTGGAAGAGTTGCTCCAGGTGCTGTAGCCCGCAAGCTGCTGTTACAGCGGGGGATACGTATTTACGCATATGCCGAAGAGATCGGGGGTGTTCGTGGTGAGGCTGTTGATATTTCATTCATTGAGCAAAACCCGGTACGGGCTGCGGACCCGAAAACGGCCCCGTTGATGGAAAAGGCTATCCTGGATGCCCGGGCTGATAATGATTCGGTTGGAGGTATCGTTCGACTGGTAATTTCCGGTATGCCTGCCGGTTGCGGCGACCCGGTTTTTTACAAGCTGGATGCCCGCCTTTCCATGGCCATCATGTCGATAGGTGCGGTAAAGGGAGTGGAACTTGGTACGGGTTTCAGGGCCGCTTCCATGAAAGGGAGCCAGCAGAACGACCCGATGAAAGATGGAACTTTTGTCAGCAACAATGCCGGTGGTGTTCTTGGCGGGATCTCCACGGGAGAGGACATAGTGGCAGCAATAGCCGTGCGTCCTACCCCCTCTATTTTCAGGGAACAGGAAACGATGGACATTCACGGCAGTAATCGTACCATTACGATCGAGGGCAGGCATGATCCCTGTATCGTCCCCCGCATCATACCGGTGATCGAATCAATGGCGGCAATTGTGTGTTGCGATGCCCTGTTGATCCAGGACATCATTTCGTCATATAAAAATGAAGGTACAGGTGATGACAGTATACTATAACCTGCAACCTGAAATAACGGACGTGAAGAACCCGGTGGTCACCATTGGCAGCTTTGACGGGGTGCACCTTGGGCATAAAAAGATATTTTCCCTGGTCTCAGACATCGCATCGGAGAAGGACGGTGAAGCGATCGTGATCACCTTCACTACCCATCCAAGGAAGGTACTCACCCCCGGCACACCTCCACGTATTCTCACTACGGGAAAAGAGAAAATACACGCCATCGAAGAGTGCGGTATGGATCATATCGTGATGCTTCCGTTTACCCGTGAGCTTGCCAGCCTGTCTGCTGCTGATTTTTTGCATAACATTATCTTTTACAACTTCGGTAGATCTCATGTGGTGATCGGGTACGATCATGCATTTGGCCATAACAGGGAAGGCAACTACGAATTCCTGAAAAGAGCATCACAACGTGAAGGGTTCGACGTTACGCGGGTTGACCCCATGGATTACAATTCAAAACCGGTATCTTCGTCCTGGATACGCACTGAAATTGAAGATGGTAACATTACCCTTGCAAACAGGCTGCTGGGAAGACGATACACACTGTCAGGTACTGTGGTGAAAGGGGTGGGAAGGGGAAAAACAATTGGTTTCCCCACTGCGAATATCGTACCTGGAGATGAAGACAAGGTTATTCCACGGGACGGTGTGTACGCGGTGAAAGTGTTCCCGGGAGACGGCGGGATACACGATGGAATGCTGAATATTGGAACCAACCCTACCTTTTCGAACCTTGAGCGCAGCATAGAAGTGAACATACTGGACTTTGATAACGATATTTACATGGAAGATATCACCATTCACTTTGTTGAACGGATAAGGGACGAGATAAAGTTCTCTTCGGTGAACGACCTTGTCTCCCGTTTGCAAAAGGATAAAGAGGCCACAATCAGGATCCTGAGATCTTCCGGTTAACGGTCGGGGTTTTATCATGAACAGTGCACAGGCACGGTACCTGGAACGAAAGAACGTACAACTTTACCGTCATGTGTATGAATTCGAACGCGGAAAGCTGGTGATTATTTCTGACCAAAACTTCCTGAGATGCGTGATTTTCGGCCGCAGGCAAAAGCTCCTGGATGTACCTGGTGATGATCTTGAGAGCAGGCTGGTTCGGCCGCTTGAAAAAGCCGTGATCTTTTTTAACGCGTATTTCAGTTCACGAAAGATACCTCATCCTCCAATTGACCTTGATGCGTTTACAGAAGGGGAAAAAAAGGTGTACAAGACCCTTTGTGCCATACCAGCCGGCCAGACCATCTCGTATGGTGAGCTGGCCAGGCTATCGGGCTATCCCGGTGGTGCCCGGTTTGTGGGAAATACCATGGCGAAGAACATATTTCCCATCATTATCCCCTGTCATCGTGTGATAAGGTCTGACGGATCCCCTGGTAATTACAGTTCAGGTACAGAGTTAAAAGAATTTTTACTTCGTCATGAAGGTACCTGGTAGTTGTTCATATCCTTAAGGTTAGTCCCCGGAACCCGGATAGCGAGCCAACAGAACCTGAATTATCCACATTGAACAAGATAAAGCAGGAAAATCTCGACGAGTATTACATGATCGATTTTGATAACGATATTACCCAGAGCCTTGCAAGCGGTTCAGAAGAACTGGCAGCAACATCAGAGGAATTATCATCGCAGGCTGACACCCGGCACCACTGTATTCGTGGTGTTGTCCTTACAGTCTTATAATGACAGTAAAGTGGAAAGTAAAATTTCGGGTTTTACATTTCAAAAAGGATGATTAAAAAATAACTTGCATTGCGACTCCGGTTCCCGTGTATAATATGTATCAAGTAAAGTAATACTGTCGATAGAAAACCCATATAAATAAAACATGAATTCAGGAAAGGTATGTCGATTATGAAACGAATTCTAAGAATCTTTATTATTATAATATCAATTTCAGTTATTACCAGCATGGCAGCTGCAGAACCGGATAGCGGTACCAGCCTGCTGCTTCTTGGTGAATCAACACGCATGCTGGGACGGGGAGGGGCTGGTGTTGCCGACACTGGAGCGGATCTGTTCCCCTGCAATCCTGCTGCAATTGGCAGGCTTGAGCGCCTGGGGATGGGGCTGGATTACGGAAGTTTTCTTAACCGGTACCATAATCCTGGATTTAACCTGGCTTTCCCAACATCGTATGGTGTTATTGGCGGGTATTTCCGCATGCTGGATATTCCCGACAGTTACGATATCGAACGCGGCTACATGTTCGGTCTTGGAGGTGCAAAGGAATTTACAGAAAGGCTGGTTGTCGGTGCTTCATTTAATGGGCTGTACGGTGAAGGGTATGGAGAAAGTGCCCATTTCGCGGGACTCAATATCGGCAGTATCTACTCAACCGGCTTTACCAGTGTAGCGGGAGAAGGATTCGGCATATTTAACCCGTCACTGGCCTTCGCCCTGCTGGCGGGTATCCCGATGGGCAGCGAGAGTGAAATGTCGCAGCTGAACCAGGTTACACTTGGCTATAATCTTCCGTTTTACAGGTCTGACAAGATGATGATAAGCCTCTTTAATGACGTGAGCGTGACGGATGAGTTCAGTGAAATACCTGTCAGGATCGGTTTTGAATCGGTGTATGATCAGAAATACGTGCTGCGCATTGGCGGCATGTACCCGCAGTCATACGAATACGGTGATATGACCATGGGTGCAGGATACAAGTTCAAGGCAGGGGATTTTGACGGTGAGATCAGTTATTCGCTGGTCCATTACAAGTATACAGATTTCGTTCACTATGCAGGTATAAGCGGTGAATACGGCAAGCTGGACCGGGAGCCCCCGGTAACGTCTATCGAGGCAAACAGGCGATACATTTCCCCCAACTACGATGGTGTAAAGGATTTTGTGTACCTGAAGCTGGATGTTCAGGACCAGAGCCGTATCAAGGGTTGGAAAGTGCAGATAAAGAACCAGGAAAACCAGGTGGCAAAAGAATACCGTGTGTCCGAGAGAGATATCGACGAAACCCTTTCACCAATCGGCTTCATAAAAAAGATCTGGACAAAGAAGGAGTCCCTGGTAGTTCCCCGGACATTGTTCTGGGATGGGACAGACCAGGCGGGCAGGACATTGCCTGATGGCCCATATGTGTATTCGTTCATTACATGGGATGAACGTGACAACATCTCCGAGGAGAAGACGGGCGTGGTCCACATTGACAAGACCTCACCTGAAGCCAGTCTCGATCCGGAATATACACTGTTTTCACCAAATGATGATAACCGTAAGGATAGCCTGACCATTACACAGGATATTACCACTGAACCGGAAGATGAATGGTCAGCAGGTTTCGTGGATGATAATGGATCAACGGTGAAATCGTATGAATGGAAGGGTAAAAATGTACCCGGTTCCATAACCTGGAAGGGGAAGAACGACAGTGGTGAGGATGTACCCGAAGGATTGTATACTTATTTTATTACCTGTACCGATAAAGCCGGAAACAGTACCAGGGCCACTGTTAAGGAGATATCACTTACCAGGAAATACCAGGTGGCAGACGTAACCACCCAAATTGCTTACTATTCATACGCATCTGAAAAACCGGTAGTATTCAATACCCATCTCTCTGATGAGAAAGGACTGGAAAGATGGGAGCTGACCATAATGGACGATGATAAAGACCCGGTACGAATTTTGGGCGGCCAGGATGAATTGCCTGAAAAGGTTACATGGGACGTTCGTGACAAAAAAGGCGACAAGCCTGGTGATGGCGTATACTATTACACTATAACCGCGGAGTTTAACAGCGGTAACAGGCCCACTTCTTTTGCAAAGAAAATCATCCTGGACAGTACCGCGCCGAAGGTGAAAGTGGATTATGAACCTTCACGGTTCTCTCCGGACGGTGACGGGGAGAACGATATACTCACCATATACCCCCAGGCCAGGGACAAATACGGGGTAACAAAATGGAAAATTACCATATTTGCGCCTTCAGGAGATGCGTTTAAAACCTTTGACGGAAAGGGATCTCCTCCTGACCAGATAAAATGGGATGGCCTGGGAGAAAATGGCGAGCTGGTAGAATCAGCGGCTGATTATTACATTCAGCTCCAGGCAGTGGACAATGCAGATAACCGGGCCATAACGGAAAAGGTGAAGCTTCCCATTGATGTCCTGGTTGTTGTAACAGAACGGGGATTGAAAATACGGATCAGCAACATCGAGTTCAAGTTTGACAGTGCTGAATTGACCGGCCGGGCTTTCCCCATATTGAACAGGGTAATAGAGATACTCGAAAAGTACTCAAGCTACAACGTGCTTATCGAGGGGCATACGGATGATATCGGTGAAGAAAAGTACAACCTGAAGCTTTCTGAGAGAAGGGCGAAAGCCGTGATGGAATACCTGGTGGATAATGGGATAGACGAAGACAGGCTCTCCTTCAGGGGTATGGGAGAGACCAGCCCGTTTCTGCCCAATACCAGTTCGGAGAACAGGCGAAGGAATCGCAGGGTGGAATTTCTGTTGATAAAGAAAGGCGATAAGTAATAGTAATGGCAGACATGGTTGTTGTGTTCAGCGATATTGATGGAACACTCATTGATCATTTCACCTACAGCCATGCGCAGTCCATGCCGGGGGTATCCATGTTGAAGGAGAGGGGGTATCCCCTTGTGCTTGTTTCCAGCAAAACCTTCCCGGAAATCAAGACGCTGCATGACGAGCTTGACCTGGATACCCCGTTTGTCTTTGAAAATGGTGGCGGAATTGCCTGGCCCGGGGATGTCCATCATCAAGATTTCAAGGTAGAATTAAGGGGTATGGATGTATCATCACTTCGGTTCCACCTTGCATTTCTGCGTTCGCTTGCAGGGTCTGACATAGTTCTTTTGGAGGATATGCCGGTAGAAGAAATTGCGCAGAGAACAGGGTTATCACGAAAGGCTGCAAAATTTGCCCGTCATCGGCAGGCATCACTGCCATTCGTGATCGATAATATGGATCGTCTCTCACAAAAGGATATTGAGGTAATCAACGCCACACTGCAAAAAAAAGGACTGGTGCTTACCAGGGGAGGAAGATTTTTTCACTTTTCGTCAGCGGAGGCAAACAAGGGCAGTGCTGTTGCTGAAATTACAGAAAGCATAAAAAGAAAAAATATGCAAAAGCAGGTGAGAACAGCAGGGATCGGTGACAGCATGAATGACCTTCCCATGCTGGAGGCTGTTGATACGGCCTACCTTGTGGAAAATCAGCATGGCTCCATGGTAGAATCTGGATTCCCGGTTGTTCGTACATCATGTGCCGGTCCGGCCGGGTTCAGCGAGGCTGTTGGGCATATATGTCACAAGGAGCATGAATTACTCTGATCTCTCAACGTTCTCTTCAACGTATTTTTCGAAATCCTCCCTGGACATCTTATCCTGGTATAGTGGCCAGAGGCTTTCTTTCAATTCTTCCAGGGTTGGGAACTTTGCCCCGTCCAGTTTATAGTGTGCCATTACAGCAAACCTCGTTTCGGTACAGTCTTGTGATCACTTCCATGTATATCACTTTTGTGACGTTATTTCAAGTTGAAATTACACCCTTTCCTGTACCACTATAAGGCTGCAGTATACTGTGTCCATTAAAAAAATACAGCAGGATATGTCTTCATGATTTTATGGCTATTTCCGCGTTATGGTGGAGTTATAAACTTCTTGACGTTATACTATTACGGGGTAACTATCTGCTTCATTATGAAAGGGATTATAATATGAGAATCGTCGATACAGTTACCAGGATATTACAGGAGATCCTGATCTTTATAAGGGATATTGCCTCCGCAATTATCAAGTATGCATATGAGTTCCTGCTTTTCCTCTATGAGAAGTTCCTGGAAATACCCATAATTGAAAAGATAATTGTTATCAACACCATACCGGCATTTTTCGCTGTTATCCTGCCTGTTGCCAGGTATTATATATTCAAGGAATGGTATTACATCAACAATCCACTGGCAGTATACATGATCGGTATTGTTTTGCTGATGCTTATCAGTACGCTGATAAGGTATACATGGTTGCTGGTACTGCGATTGCTTGTAAACATGTACTACCTTTTCTGGGTTATATATCTTCCCGCCGCGGGGGAATTGACAAAAGCTGATCCCTTCCAGATCACGGCCGGGTATTATGTGAATATCGCGGTTCCAGCAACGTATATCCTGGCAGTGATTATTTCATTTATTTTATACAGGGAATAAAAGATCCTGGTTTTCCAGTTTATGCTTTTTGGGGAACCGGTGCCCCTGCCGCATTCAAGGTCGTATGAGATCATGCCCGTGGTTTCCGGGTATTATGATAGCGTTTCTGGTAATTCTTATTGCAATTTTCTGATATATCCAAAATGTATGTCAACTGATATATAACTAACAGGCCAGGATAATAAGATTATGGAAGAACTGAAAGGGACACTGATTAAAATGCTGCAAAAGTACAAAGGAAAGACCCTTGACGATCAGCTGGTTGAGGAACTGGCAGAAAGGTTCAGCGATGAGACCAGGGCCGGGAATGGGATCGAGGCGGCATTGAAATTATTCATGCAGCAAAAGGACCATGAAAGGGAAGTAGCCGTTGTCTCCGTGATCGGCAGGGATACAGTTGGTATTGTTGCGGACGTTACTCGGGTGCTGTCAGAATCAAATGCGAATATTGAAGGAATGAACCAGACCGTATTGCACGGCTTTTTTGCCCTTATCCTGACTATAGATATCACCTCCATGAATATGGATATTGACTCATTGCAATCAAAAATGGATGAGGTGGCAGCGAAAAAAAGCCTTAAGATATATATTCAGCATGAAAACATATTTAAGAACATGAACAGAATATAAAGGTGGTCATACATGCATTACGAGGTACAGGAAATTCTTGATGCCATCCGAATGACATCGCTTCAACACCTCGACGTGAGAACCGTTACAATGGGTATAAGCCTGCTGGATGTAACTGCCGCTGATAAAAAAGGTTTTCTTGCTGCTGTCAGGGAAAAGATATATATGAAAGCACGGGATCTTGTAGGGGTAAGTAACAGGATTTCCGGCAAGTACGGCGTTGAGATAGTCAACAAGAGGGTGTCACTCACCCCCTTGTCCATGGTTGCATCACCACTTCAACATGAAGAGGATTTTATTTTACTGGCCCAGATGGTAGACCGGGTGGCTGGTGAGATGGGGGTGGATTTTATTGGAGGCTACTCTGCACTGGTGCAAAAGGGTATGACAGGAAAGGAGAAACGGTTTATCAATTCTATCCCGTCAGCGCTTTGTTCTACCTCCAGGCTGTGTTCATCGGTGAATGTGGGGTCAACCCATGCCGGAATTAACATGGACGCGGTTAACACCATGGGTAAAATTGTCATCGATACCGCTTCTGCCACATCAAGTAGTTCAGGTTCGGGATGCGCCCGGCTGGTAGTGTTCGGGAATATCCCCGAAGATAATCCATTCATGGCTGGAGCGGTACATGGTACGGGTGAAGGGGACGCCGCCCTTAACGTTGGGATCTCAGGACCGGGGGTGGTTCACCACGTGATAAAAAAACTTGGAAATGATGCTGACATGGGAACCATGGCAGAGGAGATCAAAAAAACCGTTTTCAAGATCACCCGAATGGGAGAGTTGATGGGACGGGAAGTGGCCCATGCGCTTGGAGTCCCCTTTGGTATTCTTGACCTGTCCCTTGCCCCTACCCCTGCCATTGGAGACAGTGTGGCAGATATCATCGAGGCAATGGGTATTGAACGATGTGGCGGGCATGGCACCACCGCAGCGCTTGCACTGCTCAATGATGCGGTAAAAAAGGGAGGCATCTTCGCGTCCTCCTACGTGGGGGGACTTTCCGGTGCCTTTATCCCGGTTAGTGAAGATGCCACAATGGCTGACCGTGCAGAAAACGGATTCATAACAATTGATAAGCTGGAAGCAATGACCGCCGTATGCTCGGTCGGGCTTGACATGATAGCCATTCCGGGTGATACGCCGGCAGATGTAATATCTGCCATTATAGCAGACGAGATCAGTATTGGGGTCTGTAATAACAAGACCACCGCCGTACGGGTAATCCCTGTGCCGGGAGCGGTCAAAGGAGACAGGGTCACCTTTGGTGGTCTTCTTGGGAGTGCCACGGTTATGGATGTACATTCATCTTCTCCATCGGCGTTTATTGGCCGGGGAGGACGGGTGCCCGCCCCCCTTCTGTCATTGAAAAATTGAACGGATGATCAGGTCATTTTTCGATAGTATCGTGGTGACATGCCATATATCTTATGGAAGTAACGGTTGAATGTGGCAAGGCAGTCGAATCCAACATTATGGGCGATTTCAAGGAAACGGCTATCCGTTTCTTCTACCATCTGTGCCGCTTTGTATGTACGGTAATTGTTTATATACTCCTTTACGGTCTTGCCGGTATACTTGAGAAATAATTTGCCAAGATAATCCGGGCTTATGCCCGTAATATCGGCAACATCTTCCCGGGTGAGCGGTTCCATGTAATTATCGTGTATGTGCGCTTTCGCACTTTCAATTATATCCGAATGCTGGTCTGTTTTACCGGTTTCCATGCGCGAAAAAACTGGTATTGCTTTTTCACAGTATTCACGGCGGCTTATCTTCTTTTGGATGCCTGCATGTAACGTCAGGAAAACCATTCCGAAAATAACGGGCAGGATCATGGTGCAACAGGATAGTAGTATACGGGGTGTGCCGTGTGCTGTCTTGAGAGAGAAGAGTATAATGGGTATAATAAAAAAGAGAATACCGGGAAAAATTTTCATGTGGGGGCTGATTTGAAATAATAGGAATAAAAGCCATGCAAGTAGTACAGTCCCCGTTATGGGCAATGCCATCATCAGGTAATGAAAATGATGCTGTATCATTCCTGCAGACGGAAGGAGCAGTATGGCATAACCAGAAAGTATGATAAAGGGAAATACCCGCCGGTTGAAGGTAACCAGGTATATCCTGTATACATGCTGAAAAAAGAAGACAAGAATGATGCACATGGTCCATGTGAAAAATACCATGCAGCGTAATTTCGTACCCGGGCTCACGGTGTTAAGAAGGAAGAATGCAACAGGTATTTGAACGAGCAGGAAAAGGTTTAACATGATCAAGAAGAGATATATCCTTTTCCCATACGTGATAAAACGTATAATGGCTGACACAAGGCACCACAGGGGAGCTGCGCTGATAATCGTAATTATGAACAAACTGAACTGAGCTGGTAATGATCCCATTTTTAAACACCTTTGTTATCCTGGTATGTTGCACCATATGCATCCCCTCAAGCAATGCAATGGATAACATTAAGTGCGGTTTGTTCTCCATTTAAGACAAATTTTTTTCAAAAAAACACAAAAAAAGACGACCTTAACGGGCCGCCTTTTTTACTATGCAAGATGTACTGTTTCAATCAAGAGAGATTTTCTAAACTTGTCTGAAGCTTTTCCATTATTTCCCGCAATTCGTCTTTTTTGGCTTTTTCCTTGTCTACTATCTCGGCCGGTGCCTTTGAAAGAAATTTCTCATTGGAAAGCTTCCCTTCAACTCTTTTCAGTTCACCGCTTATCCTGTCAATTTCCTTTGCCAGCCTGGCTTTTTCCTTCTCAATATCAATGAGCCCCTTTAACGGCATGTATATCTCAACATCGGTCATCACCGCAGCGGCATCAGTTTTATCAGGTGAGTAAGACTGGTCAACCGCTGAGTCTTCAAGCTTTGCCAGTGAATGCAGGTTGTCTTTCTCCGAGTTGACCAGTTGAATGACCTGTTCGTTTCCAGTTTTCAACACCACGCGAGCCTTTTTGTCGGGGGGAATGTTCATTTCTCCACGTATATTCCGTATCCTGTAGACGATCTCCTTGAATGTTTCGGTTTTTTCGCTCTCGTCGGGGAAATCAAACCGGTTGTTATGCTCCGGCCAGGGGGCCACGATGAGCCTGCCCTCGTCCACCGTTACTTTCTCCCAGATTTCTTCTGAGATAAAGGGCATGAACGGATGCAGAAGCTTGAGAGATGTGGTGAGTACATGATACAGTACCTGCCGGGCTGTTCCCGATGAATCGGCTTCATCATCTGATCCGTACATTCTTGTCTTGGTAAGTTCAAGATACCAGTCACAGAATTCATGCCACCAGAACTCGTACATCTCGTGGGCTGCCTCGTTAAAGCGGTATCCTTCAAGGGCGCCGGTAATATTGTCCACGGCTGTATTTAACCTGTGCAGTATCCACCTGTCAAAAAGCTGAAGCCTGTCGATTTCCAGTGAACCCGGTGTGAAATCATCCCCCAGGTTCATCATGATAAACCTGGTGGTGTTCCATATCTTGTTACAGAAAGCACGATATCCTTCAATTCGCTTTTCTGACATGATAACATCCCGCCCCTGGGCGGCAAAGGCGGCAAGGGTAAACCTGAAGGCATCGGTCCCGTACTGGTCCATCATGATGAGGGGATCAATGACATTGCCTTTGGATTTGCTCATCTTCTGCCCGTGCTCGTCCCTGACAAGGGCGTGAATGTATACTTCCCTGAAGGGGATGTCATTCATGAATTTCAGGCCCATCATGATCATCCTGGCTACCCAGAAGAAAATGATGTCAAAACCGGTAACCAGTACACTGGTAGGGTAAAACTTTTCAAGTGCGGCTGTCCTGTCGGGCCAGCCCAGCGTGGAGAATGGCCACAGGCCGGATGAGAACCATGTGTCCAGTACGTCGGGGTCCTGCCGGATGTTTTTGGATTTGCATTTTTCGCATTCGTCCGGGTCTTCCATGGAAACGGTAACATGGCCGCAATCGGCACAGTGGAACGCGGGAATACGGTGTCCCCACCACAGCTGCCGGGAAATACACCAGTCGCGTATATTGTACATCCATTCGAAATAGGTTTTTTCCCAGTTTTTTGGTACGAAGTGTATATGTCCATCCTTTACCGCCTTGATGGCCTCGTCGGCAAGGGGCTTTATCTTTACGAACCACTGTTTAGACAGGTAAGGCTCTATAACGGTATGGCATCGATAACAGTGCCCCACGGAGTGATGATGGTCTTCAATTTTTACCAGGAGCCCCTGTGTTTCAAGGTCTTCTATGATCTTCTGCCGGGCGTCAAACCTGTCAAGTCCCCGGTAGGCACCACCGTTTTCGTTTATGTAGCCATTCTTATCCAGTATATTGATCTCTTCCAGGTCATGGCGTTTCCCCATCTCGAAGTCGTTTGGATCGTGGGCGGGGGTGACTTTTACCAGACCGGTGCCGAATTCGCTGGACACGTACTCGTCGGCAAAAACGGGTATTTCCCTTTCCATGAGGGGGAGTACCACGTTTTTCCCGATAAGATGCGTGTACCTTTCATCTTCCGGATTGACCGCAACACCGGTATCGCCAAGCATGGTCTCAGGCCGGGTGGTTGCAACCGTTATAAAGTGGTCAGAACCCTCTATGGGATACTTCATGTAGTACAGCCTGCCGGGAAGGTCCTGGTATTCTGTTTCGATGTCCGACAGGGCCGTTTCACACCGTGGACACCAGTTGATTATGCGGTATCCCTGGTATATGAGGTCTTCTTCAAACAGTGTGACGAATACCTTCCGTACCGCCCTTGAGAGACCGTCATCCAGGGTGAATCGTTCACGTTCCCAGTCAAGTGAGCAGCCCAGCCTTTTCAACTGGCCCTGGATCTGGCCGCCTGAATGTTCTTTCCATTCCCAGACCCGCTCGACGAACTTTTCACGTCCAAGATCATGCCTGGTCTTCCCGTCCTTCTGTAACTCCCGTTCAACCACGTTCTGGGTGGCTATGCCCGCATGGTCCATCCCGGGCATCCACATGGCCGCCTTGCCCTGCATCCGCTGCCAGCGTATCAGTATGTCCTGCAGGGTGTTATTGAGCGCATGGCCCATGTGCAGGTTCCCCGTCACGTTGGGAGGTGGTATTACGATGGAATATGGTTCCCCGGGGTCGTGGTCATCCGCGTGGAAGAGGTTTTCCTCCTGCCATATGCGGTACCACTTTTCTTCAACTGATGTTGGATCGTACGATGAAGGCATTTCCATAAGGCAATTCCTGTACTCACATTATATAGTATGGGAAGTCAATAACCTGCCGTAAAAGGGGATGTCAATTCATTTTTGGGTGATGATATTCAGGACATGCCGTGCTTGTTCTTGAAATAAGGTTCGAAGAGCTGGCGGTCTATGGCTAAAAGCCTGGTTCGTATTTCCGTTATGCTTTCGAAATCATAGTGCTGAAATTCGAAGTAATCGAGCATCCAGAGGTACTTGTTGATCAACCTGGGTTCTATATTTGAGGTCCGTATCCGGTCTTTGCTCATGGTCTGGTAATTCTGTTCCAGCGTGTATATTTCTCTTTTTAATTGTTCAACCTGCTGTGAATTCAGATGCCGCTTCACGTAAAAGATATCGTGAATGGTGCCATATACGGGGATCCATTCCCGGACCTCTTCCAGGTCTGGTCTTTCCTGTTCTATAATGGCAATGATATCCATGATAGGACGGGCCTTTATGAGGGACAGGTCTATCTCAGAGGGGTCAATTAAGAACGCCTCGCGAAAATACAGGAGTGACTTGGGTATGTCATTCCTGTGAAAATACGCTTCGCCCAGCAATGCCAGAAGCGGTGCGTTGCTGCGATAGGAGCTTCGGGCATATTCAAGGGCTTCTATGGTATGTGCATATTCTCCAAGCCGTAAGAAACAGGTGCCAAGCTGCAGCAGCAAGGTAAAATTGTCGGTTGGATTTTCCCTGTCGTTGAAGGCGATCTTGTAATGCTCCGATGCGGTAAAGAATATGTACCGCATGGTGGCCTTGTACGCGGTTGATCCGGTAATATGCTTTTCCCGGGCGTATGTTGAGAATTTTTCCCATTGCTTCATCAGGAAATCGGCTGTCTCCTTGCCATCCTGGAGTTCATCGATGGTCTTCTGGCGGTTCTGCCAGAACTTTGCAGCCCGGTATCCTTCGGCAAGGCCGGGATAATCAGGATTAACGGACATAAGTTCATCAAGCTTTTCCACTGCCGTGGAAAAGTTCCCTTCCTCTATGGAACGGAATGCTTCATTGCTTCCCGTAAGGAGAGGATCATCGTTGAATGTTAACTGTCCGTCCTGGTCCATATGCATTTATAATTCTACCGGGGTATACCATTTGTTCAGTGCATCGCTGTGAGTAAACAGTATAATCTGGCGCGATTCGGCTGTTTTTTCAAGAATATTCCTGAACGTATCAATATTATCATTATCCAGAAAAACAAAGGGATCATCAAGAATTAAAGGAATCGAGACGCCGGAATCAACCAAAAAATCATGCAGGGCGCATTTTATTGCCAGTTGCAGGAGATGAGAAAAGGATACATTATGCGAGCTGTCATGTTCTTTTTTCCCGAGAACCGAAATAATAGTGTCCATGCCTATTGGCTGGGGATAACTTCCGCCTGTGATGTCCCTGAAAATGGACGCGGTGGTATGAACCAGCCTTTCCATTTGTTCCTGCATTCGTGCGTGTATGGATTCTTCAAAGAGTTCAAGCAGGTATTCCACGTGACGTTTTCTTTTCGTTAACGAGTCCATCACGGTGTTGTATTCCCTGAGTTGTTCCTCGAGATCATGCATCTCATTTGCCATGTCCGGGCTTTCAGCGAGATTCGCTGTTATGTTGTCGGCCACTTTCTGCCTGGATCGCATTTCGGAGGTCAAAGAGTCAATTGTTTCCCTGGTCTCGTTCAGCAATGCCTGTAAGGCCTTTTCATCTTCGAGGTCATCATGCTGGATGCCAGCAATACCTGCCATTTCCTGTATGGTACCTGTAAGGCTTTTAAGATCTGCTTCAAGGGCTTCTTTCTTTTCGTACAGGTCATTATTGTAGAACTGCTCGGAATGGATCTTTTTCAACTTGTACAGATCCAGCTGCTTTTCATTGAATTCCCCGTATTCTTCGAAGTATTGCAGCAGGAACTCGTATATCTCGTCCAGTTGTATATCGGCCAGGTCGATATCATTCGCCTGTAATATGCCTTCAAGTTTCTGTTCCAGTACCTCTTTTTCTGATTCATACCGTTGAAGAACAGGAGAGCGGAACAGGCGATACCTGTATATGATATAAATAATGTAGCTCAGCAGGTATACAACGATCATCCCCCCGATGACGATCACCTTATCCTCCCGTTTCAGTGCTGCCGATCCCTTGAAAAACAACCAGACAACCAGGGCAAGGATACCCAGGTTAACCGCAGAAATAATTTTTCCCAGCTTGTTGACCCTGTGTTCCCGCTGGAACAGTTCTTTTTCGAGCTTATCGTTTACGCCCCTTATCTCCCTGTAGGTATCCTGCATATGCTTGATATTGCTTTTCATTGTAATATCAAAGTTTTTAAATTGTGGATACGACTTCTCCAGCTCTTTCTCTCTTGCCCGTATGTCTTTTTCCTGCTCCATGCCAGATTCTATACGTTGTTCCAGCTGTTGAATTTCCTCCTCAAGGGATCTTTTGCGAGCGAACGCCTGCAAGATCCTGTTGATATGATTTTTCTTGATGGTGAACGCGTCAATTCGGCTTGATAGGGACTTGATATCTTCCTGCTGCTTTTCCTGTTCCTTTTGCTGTTTCTCACGTTTTGACGCGTTTATTTTCAGCAATTCAATCTTTTTGGAAGTGTCCTTTTTCAGTCTTTCGTACCTGAAGATCTCGTTACTCAATTCGTTATGCACCCTTGCGGAAATATCATCTGCACTGAAAGATTCTTTTATGGCACGGTATGATGCGTAGTAGTTGCTTCTATCCTGGAGTAACAGAAATTCGATGGCATCTCGTGAAACAGGTGGTAACCTGTCCAGGTCCACGGCCGAGGGCAGGTAGCCAGCCGCTATAAATCCATGATATCCCAAATTCCTGTAGAAATCTGCAAGTTTGAGAAATCCATTTTTTGATCCCAGGTCATCATGCAGGACTGAACCAGGTGGATATTTACGTTCAACAATATGGGAATGCTGTATGTTACCCCTGTCATTTACCGTGTTAATGGATATATCACTGGCACCATTGCGTGTAAACCTGTATGTGGCATTATCGATCCTGGTATCAACTTCAATTGATAATGACTGCCATGACTGGTTGTCAAGTAGCGGTTCGCTGGTTAAGGGGAAAAGGGTGTCTATGATAGCCCGGGAAAGCAGTGTTTTGCCCGTGTTGTTTTTGCCGTGAATAACGGTAATACCATTATCAATCCCGATGGATCTATTCTGGAAGACACCGGGATATGAAGCTATGCATTTCTTGATATGCATAGCCATTCCTCCGGTATACAGTTGTTTGAAGTATGGATTTTGTGTAATATTTCCGATAGTATATGCTGGTCAATATCTTTGGGATGCTCGTTATTCTTGATCTTTCCCTGCAGGTTTTTTAAAAGAGTTCCTCTCAGGGTCTGTTCTGAGGCGTGCTGCATTATCATCAGGTGCAGATCGGGAATGGAATCGTCGGTAAGCCTGAAATCAGCGCACTTGTCCTGGAGTGCGTTAAAAATTCCATCAACAGGAAATGATCTTCTGCCTGTGAGTCTAACCCTGAGCACGGTCCTGGGAGAAGCGGCTGCATTGATGGTATTGACAAGTTCTACCTGGGAGTTCATTCGGGCACAATCCAGGTGCAGTTCTTCGAGCAGCAGGGTGTTAACGGCCAGCCGTTTTATCTGGGTTATGTCAGAATCACTGATAGTTATGGACAGTACGTACCTGTCTCCCGTTTCATCAGGGGAGGTGGCCTCGGGAGTTCCCGGGTAGGCACCGATTATCCTGTTCTGGTACTTGTAGAGCTTGAAATTGTGGTTGTGCCCCAGGGCGTAGAAATCCAGTTGAAGTGACTTTATGGCTTCCCGCGGGAGCTTGTACACGATACTTTCTTCGGAAGCGTCCCCCGGGTTGAAATCAATGTGAAATACCCCCATGTGAAACCCCCGTTTATCACATTTTTTTATTGAGGTGATATCACGGGTGTCAAGGGCGGGTTGGCTGTACAGGTAGAGGAGTGTTCCGTTCTTCTCAATTCGTACCGGTGAGTGGTCATTGCTGTTCAGGAACGAATGGGTTGCAGGTATATGGAGCAGGTTGCTGAGATTCGGGATATTGTGAAACTCGCTCTCCCCTGCGGTGTAAACGATGTCAATACCCGAATCAAGGACAGATTGCAATTCAGTATTCATCTGCATGAAGGTATAAGTGTCAGAAAATGGGCCCTCCAGCAGGTCACCGGCAATGATAAGGATGTCATGTTCCGCCGCAAGTGACAGTATTTTCCTCAGGGTATCCATTCTTACAGAATCGCTGATCCCTGTTTCGGGGATGGTTGCCCCCATGTGCATGTCTGACATCAGGAGTATTTTAATCATAAAGGGTATTCCGGTTTTTCGTCCGCTCTAATCTACAATAAAATTATTGCATTGCGCCACATGATCGTATAAATTGTCTTATTCGTCAATTATATAGTTACATAATCATGAATACATGATATATGCCATTGGAATAAAGATACTATGAGCCATATTCTTATTGTCGATGATAGTTCAGCAATTCTTGAATACATTGAGGACATGTTAACAGTTTCCGGCCATTCCGTGAAGACGTGCTCAAACGGTGCCGAAGGGCTTGAACTACTGGGAAAGGAGTCCTTTGAGCTTATTATCTCGGATATGGCCATGCCGATACTTGACGGGTTCCAGATGTTAGAGAAGTTGCGTTCGTTTGACCTTGAAACCCCGATCATCATGATCACCGGAGTTGGCGGAGTGCCGGACGCGGTGAAAGCCATCAAAAATGGTGCCAATGATTTTATTACCAAACCCCTGAACCCCGACGAGTTCATGATCAAGGTGGAAAAAAGCCTGGAAACCGTTCGATTAAAGCGTGAACTTGCGCTCCTGAAGTCATCAAGGAGGTCTTTAAGGGGCATTAACATCCTTATCGGCGAAAGTGCATCCATGGAATTCCTCAAGCAGCAGATCTTGCAGGTTGCGCCAACCAACGCGTCAATCATGGTGCTGGGAGAAAGCGGAACAGGAAAAGAACTTGTGGCAAAAGCCATTCACAATGAAAGTGACAGGCAGGAAAAAGCCTTTATTCCCGTTGATTGCAGCACCCTGACCGAGTCCATTATCGAGTCAGAACTTTTTGGCCACATGAAGGGGGCCTTTACCGGTGCCGACAGGACCAGGAAGGGGATGTTCGAAGAAGCGCACCTGGGAACCATTTTCCTGGATGAGATCGGGAACCTCTCTCTGCAGGTGCAGAGCAAGTTGCTGCGGTTTTTACAGGAACGCGAGATCAAGCCCGTGGGATCAAGCAAACCAATGAAAGTTGACGTGCGGATCATCAGTGCCACTAACGCCGACATAAGGGGAGAAATAGAAAAGGGGAATTTCAGGGAAGACCTGTATTACCGGTTATCAGGTATAGAAATGAAGGTGCCTCCTCTCAGGGAGAAACTTGAGGATATCCCGCTTCTTGTTGAACATTTTATTGATGATTTTTCAAGGGACCTGAACAGGCCCATAACCGGTATGGACAGGGACGCACTTGATCTGCTGATGAACCGGGAATGGAAAGGTAACGTTCGTGAACTTGAACACATGACAGAGCACGCGGTCATTCTTGAAACAAAGTCCCTCATCGGGGCTGATACCATTATGCATGTATTACCGGAAAGCAGGGAGGGTCTTTCGGGTAACACCTCCCCCCTGCAGCTATCCACTGCCATCTCCGGGTTTGAAAAAAAGCATATTCTGAAGGTATTGAAGATCGCCAATAACAACAGGGCCGAGACGGCACGAATGCTGGGTATCAGCCGCAGTGTGCTGTACGACAAGATGAAGAAATACGGGATATAGTCTATCCCAGCATCACCTCCAGGTCTTTAAGGCTGAACGGTTTCAGCAGTATATGCAGGTTGTCATCAGAAGCAAAATCCTCCAGTATCGACCGGGTATCGGCCCCTGAAATGAGTATAACCGGTATATTGCTCTTGTGTTTCCGTATGGTATGAAGCACTTCTTTTCCACTTACATCTGGAATGACCAGGTCAAGAAAGATGAGATCGAATGAAAGGTAGTCGTTCTTTACCATCTCGATGCCCGCCCTGCCGCTTGAGGTGGTCTGCACGTAACATCCCCCGTCTTCCAGGAACGTTTTCAGCATGGAAGTGGTTTCCTCGCTGTCATCAATGATCAATACGCGGCTGTATGATATACTCCGCTCGCTGAACCCACTGGGTGGCTCGGCAGCGGGCAGCATGGCTACTGCGGATGTTCCATTGCCGGGTTTGCTGTTCAGCGAGAGGTTCCCGTCGTGCCTTTTCAGGTGACCGTAGGCAATTGCCAGCCCCATTCCCGCGTGCCTGTTTGCTTCTTTTGTGGTGAAATACGGTTCAAAAGCGTGCGAGATGGTGTCCTCGTCCATACCTGAACCTGTATCGGTTATAGTGACCTGCACGTACTGTTTTGCAGTGGAATCCACCATCTCATGCTGAAGTTCTGATGCATCAACATGGGTAATATCTATGGTTATGGAACCCTTCTCGCTAATAGACTCAGCTGCATTTCGGAGCAGCTCAATAAAAACCTGGCGTAACTGGCCGGTATCAGCGAATACCATGAACCGGGACGGCTCAACTTTCTTGTGTATGGTAATATGCTTGTTTATGCCGGGAGTGGCTCCGAGTGCAAACATTATGGGTCCCTGCATGTCAATGTACGAAGGATTATACACCTGTCCCCTGGCAAATCCAAGAAGCTGATTGGTGAGGGTTGCGGCCTTCGTGGAGGCTGCGTGGATCTTTTCCACGAAGTGAAAATTCGGATCCTGCTGGTCGATCTTTCTAAGGAGTATCTCTGAAAATCCGGAAATCCCTGCCAGGATGTTGTTGAATTCATGTGCGACCCCGCGGGCAAGTCTTCCTATGCTCTCAAGTTTCCTGGCCTCAACGTATTCGTTCTCTCTTTTGCGCTTTTCCGTCACGTCTTCCAGCATGATGATAAGGCCGGTTGGTGTAACCGATTCGCCCATATAGGGGAAGGCTTTACCTGAAAGGATAAAGGTCCTGTCTACTTTGTCATTTTCTACTGAATACTGAAAAGGTGGTATCTCCATTACCCTGCCTTTCAGAACTTCTTTCAGGAGAATGTCGATCCCCTCCGATCTAACCTGTGAATCATCCCAGAGGTTGAACTGGTTAGTGTCTTCTTCGGTGAGTTTCAGTATGTGCTTGAATGACCGGTTTGCCCGCTTGATTGATCCCTCGGTATTGAAATGGATTATGGCATACGGGGCGTAAAGAAAAAGATTTTCCGAGAAGAAAAAGGACTGCATCATTTCTTCTTCAAGTTTTTTCCTTTCTGTGATATCCCTTAAGATTGTTTGTATTCGAACGGTCTTCCCTTCATCGTCCTTTATGTATATATTATTACTTTCAATCCAGAGGGTCTCGTTATGGGGTTTCTGTATCTTAAAGGTAATAGAGGGGTACAGAATGCCTTCTGATATGTCCCTCCACCTGGACATAACCTTTTTTCTGTAATCCTCGGGGATGTTCCTGCCAATCTGCTTTATATTCGTAACATTCTTTTCGGATAATCCGAATGCCTGGAGCGCGGCGGAATTAATATAATTAATATCTCCTGATGGATACTCCAAGGAAAGTATGAGATCGGGAATATTCTCTACGAGTTCCGCGAGTTCTTCCGGGGTTAGATCTGGTGTTTTCTGTCCCATTACAGGTTATGATCGTAATATTTTTGGATGAAAATGCACAATAAATGTAGAATATATAATACACTATGTCAATTTTTTATTTGCATTTGACATTAAAATTGACATTTTTCATGGCGTGCCCTACAAGGGAACGGATAATTTCACAAAGTGAATTTGTTTCCTGGTATGCCTGGTAGAAAGTAGAACTATGAACAACGATGATCTTGTTGAATTAGTACTTGACGTTGTTATTATTGATATGTCCAGTAATCGTAATACCAATTGCTTTTCAGGTGAGAAAATGGTGAACGAGAAGAAAACCGAAAACGATACAGGTAATGGCAAAAAAAGCTGGGTGCAGAGTATTACGTTTAAGGTGCTCCTTGCCCTTTTTGTGGGTTTTTCCCTTTATATGCTGGTTTCAGCCGTTGTGGTGGTTGTATTGACCAAGCCCGAAAAACAGGTCCGTGTACCTGAGGTTGTGGGAAGACAGTTTATCGATGTATATAACAGCTTGAACCGGAAGGGACTTAATCCGGAGATACGTTTTTATGACGTGTTTGATATTGACAACGGCCTGGTGCTGGAGCAGTATCCTGAAAGTGGTAATATTGTATCTGATGGAAGTTCCATCCGCCTGCTTGTAAGCAGAAGCAGTTTAAAGATGGAAACCCCAAACCTTGTTGGCATCGAGTTGCATTTTGCTCTTAACAAGTTGAAAAATTTACATATCCACGATAAAACTATTACCCTTAATTCCGGAGTAGTGTCCTATCTCCCTTCAGACAAAACGCCGGATAATATTGTTATTGCGCAAAATCCGAAGGCGGGTGAACGGATATCGCCGGAAAGGAAGATAAACCTGCTGGTTTCTGCAGGGAAGACTGGAGCTGATGCCAGGATGCCTGAATGTGCCGGCCAGTCAATTGACCTGGCTTTTGACCTGCTTATGGCAAAGAACGTGGAAATAGTTGAAAACCTGGTAACGACGGGCTTGAAGGAAAAGAGCGGGCTGATTCTGTCCCAGTCACCACGTGCAGACACCAGGATCAAGAAAGGGCAGGCCGTGGTTCTCAAGGTGTACTATTATCCACTGCGGAATCATCCCTACAGGGCATTCGAAAAGATCGAATATACCATCCCTGCTGATGAAGAAGGTGGACTGTACGAAGCATATGTTGAGGACAACCATTCCAAACGGCTTCGTTATTCACGTACCATGAAGCCCGGAAATAAATTCGAGTTCATTTTTCACAGGACGGGGAACGCGAAAGTCACCCTTCTCAGGGATAAAAAACAGGTAAAGGTGTTTACTGTTAATGTGGAAGAATTTGAATAATCATATAATGGTGTCTCCATCGGTTATTGCCACGGACATGAGTACCCTTGGGAATGATTTGGGAACCATGGACCCGGGGATCGTTGACTGGCTGCATATGGATGTGATGGACGGGCATTTCGTTCCCAACCTGACCTTTGGTCCTGCGTACGTGAAAAATGTAAAACAGCATTCGTCCATTCCACTGGACGTGCACCTGATGATCGAACGTCCTGAAGATTCAATTGATTCATATATTGACATTAAGCCGGAATGTATTACCATACATTATGAGAGCACCCGTTTCCCGGTCCGTCTTTTGCAGAAGATCCGGGAAGAAGGTATACTCGCCGGCATCAGCCTGAATCCGGCAACCCCCGTTGAGGTATTGTATGATATCATGGAGTATGCTGACATGGTACTTATAATGGCAGTTGATCCCGGCTTTTACGGGCAAAAGTTCATGAAGATGACACTTGGAAAGATTGACAGGCTGTACCAGTTTATTATACAAGAGGGACTGGATGAGCATACCATGATACAGGTTGATGGTGGTATTACCGCTGACAACGTGGCGGAAGTGGTAAGAGCGGGTGCACGGATCATCGTTGCCGGCAGTGCCGCGTTCAGGGATGGTAACGTGAACAAGAATGTACAGGCAATAAAGGATGCGGCATTACCGGGATTTAAGGTAGTGTAATTTTAAATGGCATGCTTATTAATATTGACAAAAAAAGCAGGTATTTAATAATCATCCTCTAATTATGACAGGAGGTAGTTGCAGTGGCGGTTAAGATTCGATTACAGCGAGTAGGGACAAAAAAGAAGCCCTTCTACAGAGTGGTAGCAATGGACAGTCGTGAAAGACGAGACGGAGTTGTCATCGACACCCTGGGACAGTATCACCCGATCGCAGCGGAAAACCAGTTCAACATTGACGAGGAGAAAGTTCTTGAATGGTTGAACAAGGGTGCGCAGCCTTCGGATACGATACGCCAGTTGCTGAAGAGAACGGGTATCTGGAAGAATTACAAAAAGGCATAAATATACCCCGCGGAGGTGGAGATGAACTATAAGGATCTCGTGGAATACATGGTTAAATCGCTTGTGGATCATCCTGATGAAGTTGAGATACGTGAGATCGAAGGTGAAAAATCAACCATACTTGAATTGAAGGTAACAAAGGAAGATATCGGCAAGGTTATTGGAAAACACGGGCGTATAGCGCGTGCCATAAGAACAATAATTAATGCGTCGGCAACAAAATCAGGGAAAAGGGTTGTACTGGAAATACTTGATTGAGCAGTATACAGTTTTTAAGGATCGCGATAATAACGGGCACCCATGGTCTTGACGGGCGCCTCAAGGTGCATATAATAACCGATAATACCGGTCGGCTTGACGGATCAATTCCCGTATATGTAAATATCCGTGGTAATTATAAGAAGTACAGCGTGGGAGAGTTTATTCCCACCAGGCACAGAAGCGGTATCATAAGATTCAGGGAATTGAATGACAGGAAGGCGGCTGAAGCCCTTAACGGTTACGAAGTCTTTATCCATGTACAGGAGGCAGAAGCTTCGAGAAATAATCTGGATGAAGACACGTTCTTTTATTATGATATCATAGGGTGCTCTGTCTATTTTGAAGGAGAGCCCTTTGGCAGTGTTGTTGAAATTATCGAGACCGGGGCCAATGATATACTTGTAATTATGAATGATGATGGCAAAGAGTACATGGTTCCATTTGTTGCAGAGATGGTGGATACCTCTGCAATAGGGAAATCACGTATTGATATTTCGCCCGTAGAAGGGCTTTTTGATATACAGGAGTAATTGAAAAAATACAGGGTCATAACGCTGTTCCCGGAGTTCTTTGAAAGTCCGTTGCGGACGGGACTAATGGGTAAAGCTCTTGAAAAAGGGCTTTTCTCGGTTGAGCTTGTACACCTGAGGGATTTTGCCGTTGACGCTTATGGTCATTGCGATGATTATCCATACGGTGGTGGTTCCGGGATGGTGCTCATGCCGGGGCCCCTTATGGATGCGCTGGATCATCATGCGGGAGATTCAACCGTCATATATCCTTCGCCGGGTGGTAAGGTGCTTACCCAGTCAATGGTAAAGGAACTGGCGGATCTGGAAGAAGTATGTTTCATATGCGGCCATTACGAGGGTATTGACCAGAGGGTAGTTGATAAATACGTTGACCTCGAAATATCATTGGGAGATTATGTTATATCCGGAGGTGAGTACGCAGCGCTGGTCATGATGGATGCCATGGGAAGGCAGGTTCCAGGCTTCATGTCGAACCCTGAATCCATAGTTGAAGAAAGCTTTGAAGACCACCTGCTGGAGTATCCACAGTATACCAGGCCCAGGGAAATACGGGGTATGGAAGTACCGGATATACTGTTAAGTGGTAACCATGAAAAGATCAGGCAATGGCGCCTGGAAAAAAGTATAGAGAAAACAAGGCAGGTACGACCTGATATATACAGTAGTTATTGCAAGAGTACAGGAAGAGGAGAAAAAAATGAATGTAATTGACTCACTTAAAAATGAGATGACCCCGGTAGAGCGGGAAAAGAATTTCGAAGTTGGTGATACCGTAAAGGTTCACTACAAGATCGTTGAAGGGAACAGGGAGCGAATACAGGTATACGAGGGTATCGTTATTGCCATAGATAATAAGGGTATCAGTACCACCTTTACCGTAAGAAGGATATCATACGATATTGGCGTGGAAAGAATATTTCCGCTGTACAACCCCAGGATCGACAAAATTGAAGTGGTTCGAAAGGGGAAAAAACGGCGCGCCAAGCTGTATTTCCTCAGGGAAAGAACCGGTAAATCTGCCAAGTTGAAAGAGCGTCGATTAGGCGGGGAAAAAAAGCAGAAAGAGACTTCGGCTAAAGAAACGGCAGAGGTGGAAGTACCAGGTGAATCTGAACCGGCAGCTGTAGAAGAACCGCAGGTACAGCAAGAAACCGGGGAAGAAACTGTAACCGAGTAAGCGGTGTGACGGGAAAACAGTGGTGCAGACTGCCTGATTTTTCCATCGAACTACAATGCCGGAATGAAGGGCATGGGACAGTAGGTGGCATTGATGAGGCAGGTCGTGGCGCACTGGCAGGGCCGCTTGCGGTGGCCCTGGTAATATACCCGCAAGACATGTATGTATCCTGCCATGAAGACCTTGCCTGTATAAACGATTCAAAGAAGATCTCACGCGTTAAACGCCCCCTTGTTGTTGAAGTTATAAAAAAACATGCACTCTGGTACGATTGCGTGTTTATTCCTCCCGGTGTTATTGATGAGAAAAATATAAACGGGGCTACTGAAATAGGGATCCAATCATTGATAAAGAGGGCCGAAAAAGGGCTGGATTATATTATCCTGGATGGCACATTCAGATTCTCCCTGCCCCTCCCATGTCTTTCGGTTAAGGGTGGCGACGGGGTATCACTAAGCGTGGCATCTGCTTCGGTTATTGCCAAGGTGTCACGGGATGAAATTGTGTCTGCATACGATGAACTCTATCCGGGATATAAGTTTGGAGACCATATGGGGTATGGTACCCTGGCCCACCGGCGTATACTGAGCCGGCAGGGGCCCAGCCCGGTCCACAGGAAAACGTATGAACCGGTTGCCAGTATGCTTCAGTACCCGGTTACACTTTTTGATCATGAAGATAAGTAAAGTAACAGGATTACACGTTAAGACAGGTGCCTCTGGCAGCAGGGAGAGTACGCTCTCCAGGTTGCAGGTGGGCCAGAAGGTGATGGCTTCTGTGATAAAGAAGCTTGGCCCCACAAGGGCGCTCCTTGACATACGGGGAGGCAGGATAGACGCCACGTTCAAGGATGGTGTTCCCGATGTAAACCGGCTCATTCTGAAACTGGAACATGCCTCGGGTGACAGGTACGTGTTCAAGATAGAACATGGTACGGGCAGAGCAGAGATGCTCAGGAACATGGCGGAATTATCGGTGTTTGGAAAGGATGCCATCTCTGATGGTGTAATACGCTCGCTGGCAGACAGGGCTTTCTCCATGTCGGGCGGGATGGATACACTGTATATGCTTAACAGGATACTGCATGAATTGATATCCGGTCAAGCCGGTCCGGACAGGACTTTTTCAAGTTTACTCAATATTTTATTAAAAAAAGGGGTGAGTTCGCGGGATTGCATTATTTTTTCTTTCCTTTTCACAAGGAATACGGGTATATTAACTGAGATGGTACAAAGCCTGTTACCCGGTCTTCTCTTCAAAAATGAGAAGGAGGGGAGAAGCAGGTTCAAGCTGGACAGCCACGTGGTTGAGAAAGCTGTTGAGTCCGTATTCGATGCAGTTAAGGACGATCCGGATGCGAAGGTTCTCACCTCCATGATATATGACCTGCTGGCGGGAAGCGAGAGTGATGGTCCAGGAAGCACCCTGAAGCATATCCCGGTATATGAGGATGGTATGTTCTCTCCAGCGGGAGTTGTTATGATGGGTGATTCACTGCTTCTTTCACTGGATCTTTCGAAAACCGGACTGGTCGAGATCATGATCAGGTCTGAAACTGAAAGGATCTCAATTCAGTTTTACTGTTACAAGGAAGAGGGGATGAATATGCTTCGTGGCAGCCAGAAAGAACTGGTTGATATTCTTGAACACAGGTTTGGTAAAAAGGTTGAACTGGGGTTTTTCAACCCTGACGAAATAAAAGAAAAAATTATTGCAATTAATCAAAACCTGGTTTTTACTAGTGGCCTGGACATAACAGTGTAATTATGGAACAAGAAAGAAAAGCTGCGGCTATTGAGTATAGCGGAAAAGACAGTATTCCCAGTATCGTGGCTGCCGGGCAAGGGAAGCTGGCAGAAAAGCTGCTTGAGATGGCAAGGGAACATAATGTAACCATATACGAGGATAATGATCTTGCACAGGTACTTTCCCGGATGCGACCGGGAACCGAAATACCGCAGGATCTTTTCGCTGTGATGGCCGAGGTTCTTGCCTATTGTTACCGTGTAAATGAGACATTCAGGCAAAAGGTTAATAGTACGGACAGGTAACTGGAGAATATGGCGGAGATGAGGAAGATATCAGTAGAAGAGTTGAAACCGGGTATGCGGTTTGATAAGCCGGTATATATTGATAAAAATAACATGCTGGTTTCGGCCAATATCAGCATTAAAACCGATGATATCAAGAAGCTTATGCGCTGGGGGGTAAGTGAAGTCGAAACAGCGGGTGCCCTGGTATCAACCGATAATGATATGAAAGCAGCCGCGGAAAGAGCAGCAGGACAGGGTAATGAAGATGCCCGTAAAATAATTGAAGAATACAATGTGCTGCTTACCCGCCGCAGAACCCTCATCGAAGTACATAAGGAAGCCTGTGACGCGGTAACAAATGTATATAATGCCATCAAGTCCGAAGAAATATTTACTACTGACCAGATAGAAGTATCCCTCACCAAGATAATTGATCTTATGAAGGAATATAAGAATATATTCCTCTTTTTGTATGGACTTGAGGAAGGGAAGAACTATCTTGTAGTTCATTCAATCAACGTTACTTTTTATTCACTGCTGATAGGTATGGCACTGAAGTATACGCCGGTAAAGCTGAGGGAACTTGGCCTGGGTACTATGCTCATTGACGCGGGGATGGTAAAAATGCCGGCATACATTATTCACAAGCAATCCAATCTTACGGATCACGAATTTAACCAGATAAAAACACATCCCCTGCTTGGATACCGGGCATTGCGTCAACTGGGCAAGGTGCCGGAGAAGAGTGCGAATGTCTGCCTTCAGCACCATGAGCAGTATGACGGGAAAGGTTACCCCAGGGGACTCAAGGGAACACAGATCGATGAATATGCAAGGATCGCGGCAATTGCTGATTCTTACGAGGCTCAGATTGCCAATCGAAGTTACAGGAAAAGGCTTTTCTTCTATCATGCCATGAAAAATCTTCTCTCAAGTGGGATTAACAGGTTTGATCCTGTAATTCTGCGGGTCTTTCTTTCCAGGATGTCGGTATATCCCATTGGATCCATAGTTGAACTGAACGATAACAGTGTTGGTATCGTTGTGGGTTCAGTACCGCAAAAACCACTGCGCCCAATAGTGAAGCTTATCTTTGACAGTGATAAACAAAGAATTCAGGAAACCGTGATCATCAATCTTCTTGAAGAATCCTCTCTGTATATTACCCGCGCCATGGATGAGTCTGAGGTGGGTGTGAATCTTTTTGACGTGTTATAACCCATGACGCAAAAGCAACACAATTTTAACAGGGTACATGGAGATGCAGGTGAAGAAGAAGCCTGTCATTTCCTGTCCGAGCAGGGATTCACTATTATATCAAGGAATTTCAGGTACGGTAAGTACGGTGAACTTGATATTATTGCAGCCAGGGAGTCACTGGTCGTATTCGTGGAGGTGAAATCACGGAGCGGTGATACGTATGGTGGTGGTGAATATGCAATTTCCGCACGAAAAAAGAGTACCATGCGCACGGTGGCAAGGCATTTCCTGGTTATGCACCCCCGGTATGACAACAGGGACATAACATGTCGGTTTGACCTGATAACTGTCAATGACGGGGAAATGCAGTGGATCAAGGATATTATCAGGTAGTGTTTCCCGTTTTTTCATGTTTTATCCCCCGTTTCTCCAAGAATCATTAAATAACCGGCCCCTTTTTACCGATCCATTAATCAGGTCAGCTAACCTGTTCAAGGAGGGACAGGTGACCGAAAAGAAGGGGTAACTATATGAAACGTCTCATGAACAAGGATGATCGTGAGATAAAGAACAGGCCCGGTGAAGGTACGTCCAGTAAAATCAAGGAATATCGAAATAAGATATCCGATGAAGCATATCTGGATCATGCCATTAACAGAATTGCAACTGATTTATCTCACTATCTCACCAAGTAATCGCAGTAGAGGTTAGCTGATA